>JACIWR010000163.1 GCA_014360845.1 Anaerolineae bacterium | reverse complement strand
GCTGCGCTTCGCTCAGGAGGCCCCTTCGACTCCGCTGCGCTTCGCTCAGGATGCCCCTTCGACTCCGCTACGCTCCGCTCAGGATGCCCCTTCGACTCCGCTGCGCTCAAGATGCTCCTTCGGCGAGTTGGGACTTCTATACCCCGATTATTTCTGCTTTCGCTGCGGCTGGCGGGGTCAGGTCCCTACCTCCCAGGAGGTGAGGTATTCCGCCTGCTCCGGGGTGAGAGTATCAATCTCCACCCCCATGGCGGCCAACTTCAGGCGGGCAATCTCCCGGTCAATATCCTGCGGCACCGAGTATACCTGCTTCTGCAACTCGCGACCGTGCTTCACCAGATACTCCACCGCGAGAGCCTGGTTGGCAAAAGACATGTCCATCACCGAAGGGGGATGGCCTTCCGCGGCGGCCAGATTGATCAGGCGTCCCTCGCCCAGGACGAAGATGCGCCGGCCATCAGGCAGTTGATATTGATCCACAAACTCGCGCACTCGACGCACTTCGACGGCCATCGCCTCCAGGGCCGGGATGTTGATCTCCACGTTGAAGTGGCCGGAGTTGGCCAGGATAGCCCCGTCTTTCATCACCTCCATGTGCTGGCGGTCAATCACATCCTTGTCCCCGGTGGAAGTGACGAAAATATCGCCGACTTTAGCTGCTTCCAGCATGGGCATCACGCGGAAGCCGTCCATCACCGCCTCCAGAGCGCGTAGAGGGTCCACTTCGGTGACGATCACATTAGCTCCCATCCCCCGCGCCCGCATAGCGATGCCTCGCGAACACCAGCCGTAGCCGCCCACCACGAAGTTTTTACCGGCCAGCAGAACGTTAGTGGCGCGGATGATGCCATCAATGGTGGATTGGCCCGTGCCGTAGCGATTATCGAAGAAGTGCTTGGTCATGGCATCGTTGACGGCGATGATGGGATAGCGCAAAACGCCGTCGGCGGCCATGGCCCGCAGGCGAATCACGCCGGTAGTGGTCTCCTCGGTCCCGCCGATGATGCCCTCGATCAAGTCGGTGCGCTCCTTGTGAAGCGTGCTCACCAGGTCCGCGCCGTCATCCATGGTGATGTGCGGCTGATGATCCAGGGCAGCCCTGATGTGCTCATAATAGGTTTCACTGTCCTCCCCCTTAATAGCGAAAACGGGGGTCTCGAAAGTGGTCACCAACGAAGCGGCCACATCGTCCTGGGTGGACAGGGGATTGGAGGCGCACAGGCGGACCTCAGCGCCGCCCGCCCGCAAAGTGCGCATCAGATTGGCCGTCTCGGCGGTGACGTGCAAGCAGGCCGAAATGCGAACGCCTTGCAATGGGCGCTCCTTCTCGAAGCGTTCCCGAATTAACCTGAGAACGGGCATCTCCAACTCTGCCCACTCGATGCGTTGACGGCCTTTGGCGGCCAGTCCCAAATTACGAACGTCGAAGTTGTTGTCACTCACTGGTTTGCTCCTTCAATTTTTAGTATCTTGATCACCGTAGGTCGGTTTGGCTAACCGCCACGATCGGCCAGCCTACATTGTGCTTTCGCCAGGCGTCGGCTGGCGACTGCCCCGCCGCACGCCCACGACCTCAATGAAGCGGCAATACGGGCGAAAGCCCAGGCGCTCGTAGACGTGAATAGCGGTAGCGTTGGCGGTGCTGACGTTGAGCACCACATCCAACCGACGACTGAGCAACTCCTCCACCACAGCGCTGGTGCAGATCGTCGCATAACCTCGCCGCCGGTGATTGGGATCGGTGAACACATTGCCCACGGCT
Organism: Anaerolineae bacterium; assembly: GCA_014360845.1. GTDB lineage: Bacteria > Chloroflexota > Anaerolineae > JACIWR01 > JACIWR01 > JACIWR01. Next base: position 7,548 of record JACIWR010000163.1, on the reverse strand, counting down.
GCCACGCCATAGTTGGGAGATACCACATGCGTGCCCGCCGTGGCTATCAAGCGCCCCTTCCGCTCGATGCCATAGAACACCCCCTGCGCCACCTGATAAGGTTTGAAAGCGTTCCCCTCGGCCATACTGTACAGCCGTTCCAACTCTTTGGTATAAGCAGGACTGAGGCGCGTCACCTCGCCCGGCACGGCACGGAAATCGGCGGGCTGCAAAATCATGCGCAGCATGGTCTCCGCTTTGGACAGGTTATAGAAAGCCCGCACCGCCGGCAGGTGGCTCTGTCGGCAGGTGACGTAGACCCGGCGCGGTCGCAGCGCGGACCCCAGGATCATGCTCAGACCAGGCACTTCCCCCATGAGAAACAAGACCGGCGGTTCCAGTCCGCTGAAGAGCATGGCCAGCGCCCGCAGGTCGCCATCGTTTTCGGCCCCGTACCATTGACATAAGTCGAAGAAACTGGGCTCCAAATCACCAATGGCGTAGGCCGCATACCAGCGGTCCCTTTCCAGAAAAGAGAGGATTTGGGACTTATCGGTCAATCGGTGCACTTGCCACATGATGTCGTTCACAGTCACTCCGAGGACAGGAGGTCGGCCAATTCGGGAGCGTCGCCGAAGTTCTCGCGATAGCGAGCGACGAATTGGGCGCGGGTATAGGGGGGAGGTTGGGGGCCGGGGCACTCCAACACGTAAGCCGCGGCCACGCTGGCCACACGACCGGTCACGGGCCAGGGGTAGCCCCGCACCAGCCCCTTAATCAATCCCGCGCGGTAGGCATCGCCCACGCCGGTGGGGTCCAAAGCCACATTGGCCCTGGCCGGCGGAATATCAAACACCTGCACCCCACAAGTCTCATCGCCGGTGACGATGATGGTGGACCCCTTCTCCCCTTTGGTGACGATAATGATCGGCACCCGTTCCATGAGTTGGGCCTCCCCCAGACCGGTTTTCTTCTGGAGGACACTGTACTCATATTCGTTGACGATAAGTATGCGGGCTCCGCTCAGCCCCTCCGCCAGCTCCTCCCCTCCGACCCGGGCCACCTGCTGGCTGGGATCGTAGATGTAGGGAATGCCCAACTCCTGGCACTCGCGGGCGTATTGGCGCATGGCCTGCGGGTCGTTAGGTGAGATGATAGCGATCTCTATCTCCTCGGCGTTCAAATCGTAGAACGAAAGCTCCCGCGCCCGGGCCATGGCCCCCGTGTAAAAAGAAGCTATCTGGTTCTGGTCCAAATCCGTGTTGACGAAAAAGGAGGCGGTGAAGCAATCATCGTAAAGGCGCAGCAATGAGGTATCCACCCCGTGGGAGGCCAGCCAATCGCGATATTCACCGGCATCACAGCCGGCTGTGGCCATCAGGCGCGGCCTCTCGCCCAGCAAGGCCAGGTTGTAAGCGATGTTGGCCGCACACCCCCCGCGCACTTTGCGCATCTCGTCCACCAGGAAACTGACGCTCAGGTTCTCAATCTGATCGGGCAGGATGTGCTCTTTGAAACGTCCTGGAAAGGTCATGAGATAATCAAAAGCAAAAGAGCCGGTGACAATAATGCTCATTGTGGACTTCCCTCTCCGCTCGGTTTGATGATCATTTGAATCTGTCGAATTCGGTTGTAATGGCGAATCCCAGGGCTCAACGGTTGCAACCGGCCTCGCCGTAGGACGGGCTGGAAAGCCCGTCCCCGCAAGCCTTCCAGCCTCAGCCGGGGCACACTGGCAGGGGGCCGAACTTCTAATCAATCGCTGCGGAACCGATCCCGCAGAATCACCCGGACCGCGCCCAGCCCATCCCAGGGCCGAATCTTCTTCCCCTCCTCCAGGGAACGAGGACGATAGGTGATTGGCACTTCGCCGACGCGATAGCCGTTTTTCCCCAGCTTGTTGCTCAACTCGAAATCCAGGTCGAAACCGGAGCAGGTAAGATTCAGCGATTTTAGTACCGAGGTGCGCACCATCTTGCAGGCAGTGGCCACGTCGGTGTAATTGGTGCCAAAGAGCAAGTTGGTCAACCAGGTCAGAAAACGCACCCCCAGGTAGTTCTGCACGTAGACGTAAGTGGCCCGTCCGCCCAGAGTACGCGACCCATATACCGCGTCCAGGTCCTCCGCCACCGCCTTCTCCAGTAGAAGGGGCCATTCAAAGGGGTCGTACTCCAGGTCCGCATCTTGGATGATGGTATAATCGCCCGTGCAATGGGGGATGGCGGTGCGAATGGACGTGCCCTTGCCCATGTTGCGCGGTTGAAAGATAATGCGTAAGTGCTCGTTTTGCTCAAGCCCCTGCAATATCTCCCGCGTGCCATCGGTGGAACAGTTGTCCACGATGATGATTTCCTTCTCCCAGGGACTGATGTCCGCTGCCTGTACGCGCTGCAAAGCGGTGAGAATGGTGTCTTTTTCGTTGTAAGCGGCCATAATCACGGATAGTTTCACTCTGTCACCTCATTCAACATTGTGCGAAGAAAGCATCGAAAGTCCTCAGGATGTAGTTGATACGCTCCTCGTCCAGCCCCGGATACACTCCGATGAAGAAGGAGCCGCGCATCACCAGGTTAGAGTTGATGAGTTCGCCCACAATGCGGTGGGGAATGTTCACATAGCCCGGCTGTCTGAGAATGTTGCCCGCGAAAACCAGCCGCGTCTCGATGTTAGCCTGCTCCAGCCAGCGGACGAGGTCATTGCGCGTGAAGCGCGGGTTATCGCGGACGGTGATGGGAAAAGCGAACCACGACACGTCGGCGCGGGGGTCCCATTGGGGGAGGATGAGAAAGTCCTGATAGCGGGCCAGGCCCTCGAAGAGCAGGCGAAAGTTGCGCTGTCGGGCGGCAATGAAGTCAGGAAGCTTGTCCATCTGCGCCGATCCGAGGGCGGCCTGGATGTCTGTCGGCTGCAGGTTGTAGCCGATGTGGGAGTAGACGTATTTGTGATCATAGGTGTCGGGCATGCCGGGTATCTTGTACTCAAAGCGCCGTCCACAGGCTCCGTTGGGATCGGTCGTCTTGTGGTTACACCAGCAGGCCCGGCCCCAATCGCGGATGGAGCGGGCGATGCGTGCCAGTTTTTTGTCGTTGGTCACCACGGCACCTCCCTCTCCCGTGGTGATGTGGTGTGCCGGATAAAAACTGAGAGTACCCAAATGTCCGAAACTGCCCACCGGTCGCCCGCCAAAACGCGAACCCAAAGCATCACAGGTGTCCTCGATGACGTAGAGATCGTGGGCCTGAGCCAGGCGCAGAATCACGTCCATGTCACAGGGGTTGCCCAGGTTGTGCAACACCAGAATGGCCCGCGTCCGCGGGGAGATGGCCGCCTCCACAGCCGCCAGATTCATGTTGTACGTGCCCAGGTCACAATCCACGAAGACGGGAATCAGCCCGTTCTGCACCAGCGGCGCGACGGTGGTGGGAAAAGTGACAGCCGGGGTGATGACCTCATCCCCGGGACGGAGGGGATTGTCCAGTTCTGGCGAACACAGGGCCGTGACGGCCACCAGATTGGCCGAGGAGCCGGAATTGACCAGCAGTACCTCTGATACCCCCAAGAACTCCGCTATCTTGCGCTCGAACTCGTCGGCATAACGGCCCAGGGTGAGCCAGAAATCCAGGACGGCGTCGGTCATGGCGATGAGCTCGCGCTCGTCGTACACCCTTCCGGCGTAATGTATGCGGGTCTTGCCTGGCACGAAGGGTTCTCGCCGATGAGCCACCCGATAGAACTCGGCTACTTTGGCGAAAATCTCTTCGCGTAAGCGCTGTACATCGTCTGTCATATATTCTGCTACCCCCAGCCCCCATTAGTCAATTCGTGCAACTGCTCAAGCATGAGCGGAACGGTATTCGGTCGTGTACCACGCGATGGTCCTGCGCAATCCTTCTTCCAAGGACACCCGGGGCTCCCAGTGCAGCAACTCTTTTGCTTTTCTATTGTCGCCCACCAGGTGCCACACCTCTCCCGGACGATAGGGCCGCGCTCCGGGCACAGCCCGCACCGGATTCCCCATCAGAGCCAGCACCTGGCTGACCACCTCGCGCACCGAGTGCTCCTCCCCTGTACACAGATTAATCGTTTGCCCCACCGCTCTCTCGGCGACGGCGGCGAGGACCAGTCCCTCCACCAAATCGGACACGTAAATCCAATCGCGTCCCTGCTCGCCGGGCGTCATCTCGAAATCCTGGCCGCGCAGCGCGTGATCAATCACCTGAGGGATGAGAGCTCGCGCGCTCTGGCGAGGGCCATAGGCAGCGAAGGGACGCACGATGATGATGGGCCAGCCGTAACTTCTGTGATACATCTGGCAAAAGAGCGAGGCAGCGGCTTTGGAAGCGGCGTAGATATTTACCGGGTCCAGGGGCACGTCCTCAGAGATGGGCGGCGTGGTATGGCCGTACTCATAGCATGTGCCCACGTAGACGAAACGCTCGTATTCGCCTGGGGACACCGACTGCAGGAGAGCCAGTGTAGCCCCCACATTGAATTGGACGGCTACCTCGGCGTCGAGGTAGGGTTCGGTCACCCCGGCGGCCGCCAGGTGGAATACTATCTCCGGGCGAACGGAGCGAACGATGGGCTCCAGAGTCTCCCTGGTCCAGCGACTGGCGGAGTAGTAGTCAATCTCCTCCACTATACCCAGGGCTCGCAATTCGGTTGCCGGCTTCCGCCCGATGGCCGATACCCTGGCACCTTCGGCCACCAGTCGCTCTGCCAGGTGGGAGCCGATGAAACCGGTGATGCCGGTGACGAGCACGCGCTTGCCGTGTAACTTCATCTCGGCCACTCAGCTCTCGGCGAAGAAATCGCGATACCAGGCCAGGGTCTCGCGCAAACCCTCCCCCAGACTCCACTGCGGTTCCCAGCCCAACAGTCGGCGCGCCTTGCTGCTATCCAGATACTGGTGCTGAATTTCGTTGGGAGCCTCACCCAAAACCACCGGCTCTAAATCGGGCCGGCCAGCCACATCCAGAATAGCCTGCACGATCTCTAAAACGGTCTTGGGATCATCCAGGCCGAAGTTAAAAGCCTGACCCTGTACATCAAAGCGGTCTAACTGCTCGGCGAGGAGGAGGTAAGCGGCGACGATGTCTTTGACGTACAGATAATCGCGCGTAGGGGTCCCATCCGAGCGCACGATAGGCCGCTGATTGTGCAATACGCTGCGTATCGTGCCCGGCACTACCCGGTCCCAGTGCAAATCGCCCCCACCGTAGATATTGCCACAACGGGTGATCCCCACCGGCAGGCCGTAGGTTTTGGCGTAGGCCAGGGCGATGAGATCGGCACAGGACTTGCTTACATCGTAGGGATAGCGCCCCTGGAGAGGCGTGTCCTCGGTGTAAGGCAAGTGCTTCTGATCGCCGTAAGCCTTATCCGATGAAGCCACCACCACCCGCTGCAATTTAGGACTGCGGCGGGCGGCTTCCAGCAGGCACCAGGTGCCTTTGATGTTCGTCTCGAAAGTGGAAAGAGGGGCGCGATTGGCCACGGTGACCAGGGCCTGCGCGGCCAGGTGAAAACAGGTATCTATTTCATACTCGTTCAGCACCCGCTCTAGAAGCCGGTAATCCGTCACCGTGCCGTGTACGCGGGTGATCCGTGCGCCATACCCGGAGCGCCACAACCAGGAGCGAGGGTCCTCATCGTATATCAAACCGACGACGTATGCCCCCTGCTCGACCAAAGCCATAGTCAACCACGAACCAAGAATACCCGTACAGCCGGTGACGAAGACGTTACGCCCTTGCCAGAAATCGCTCATCCGCTATTCGTCCGCCTCTCGCCTTTCCCACACCTTCCACGGCGCGCGCCCCGTGCGCCAGAGCTCGTTGAGCACGCGCAGGTCCGTGGGTGTATCCATACACTGCCAGAAACCCTCATGCCGATACAAGGCCAGTTCTCCGTCAGCGGCCAAGCGTTCCAATGGCTCCGTCTCCAGGACACTGTTCTCATCCAGGTAGTCGAATATGCCTCTGTTGAAAACAAAAAATCCCCCGCTCACGAATCCGCTGACCTGGGGTTTTTCTCTGAACTCGGTGACCAGACCGTCGTTGTCGGCCTTCACCACCCCGAAGCGGGAGAAGGGATGCACTCCTGTCACTGTGGCAATGCGCCCATGAGCCTGGTGATAGCGCAACAGGGCGTCCAGATCAATATCGGCCACGCCATCACCGTAGGTGGCGAGGAAGGTGTCACCCCGGATGTACTTCTCGATGCGTTTGATACGTCCACCGGTGTTGGTCTCCAGGCCCGTATCGGCCAGGGTGACGCGGAAGTTCTCCTCGTCGTGTCCATCGTGAAATTCGATCTTATGCTTGTCGCCCAGGGTGATGGTGAAGTCCCGGCTCATGGCTTCATAGTCCAGGAAATAGCGCTTGATGACCTCACCTTTGTACCCCAGGCAGAGAATGAAATCCTTGTGTCCATAAGCGGCATATATTTTCATGATATGCCATAAGATGGGTTTACCGCCTATGGGAACCATCGGTTTGGGACGGAATTCGGTCTCGTGTTCCATGCGAGTGCCCCGTCCCCCACAAAGGATAACGACTTGCATCGGCTTCTACCTCACCCCTCACAACAATTTGTTGGTCACAGAAGCGCGCAGAAGTTCACAGAAACTCGTTCATCTTTCGCTGCGGCCCTGCGGTTGCTTCTTTATTGTTTCACATAGCGCTCGCGCATCACCGCCGAAACGCCCGTGGTCAGTTCGAAGACTCGCTCGGCCAATTCGGGGGTCAACGAACCTGTCCCACAAGCCGGGGTAATGAGCGAGGCCGCTAAGATGTCGTCGAAAGGAATGCCTTTGCGCACCAGGAGGTTCATGGCCTCGTGTAACTTGTCCACCAGGCTCTCCACGGTCTCGTCCATGACTTTGTCGCTATTGGGAGTGATACCCCAGGCGATAATCCCGCCCCGTTCCAGAAAAGCCTTGACCTCCGCCGGATAAAGGGATAGCGCCTCGGCGTACTCATAGGCATCCAGGTTAAGAATGTCAATAGAGGTCTCCAACAGCAGTGACCAATCGGTGTTGCCGCAGCAGTGCACCCCTTTGAGGCCCGTGATGCCGGCCAGTACCTCCTCGAGGAGAGCGACGACTTGCTCGCGTCCCAACGAGACGAAAGCTGAGCCAAAAGAGGACATATAGGGCTCGTCTATGAACATGATAACATTGGGGCATACTTTGCGCAGTTCTCGCTCCTGCCAGGCGGCCTTCAGTCGCAGATGTTTGGCCAGGGCATCGGCCAAAACCTCCTCGTAAAGCACGGGCCGCCGGTCCTGATCCACCACCATCAGCCCCCAGCTCACCGGTCCCGTCACCTGCCCCTTCACCGCCACCAGCGGATGCGAGAGGACCGAGGCCTCGTGGAGGAATTTGAAGAAGCCCGCAGCGTAGTCGGGGCTGAGAGCTCCGTAATCCAGTTTGTTCTCCAAATAGGCCACATAGAGCCGCTCCAGACCAGGGTCCAGGTCCTGGGAGCGATCCACATCAATGCGTTCGTCCTCCAGCACCACGCCCGGACAGCCTTCGCTAAACTGGACATACATGTTTTCCAGGAA
>JACIWR010000162.1 GCA_014360845.1 Anaerolineae bacterium | reverse complement strand
CCTTAAACTCTCTACCAGCAGAGTGTGGACGGACTCCAGCCCCTCGTGACCCAGGTGATAACCGCTCACCTCTAGAGTGATACAGCCCTCGAAACCTCTTTGCACCAGCAAAGGCAGCCAGGAACGGTAAGGCACTCGCCCGTAGATAAGCGGGTGGTGATCCACGCCCTTCGCATTGAGATCGTGTACGTGAACGTGGACAACCTTCTGCAGGAACTCCCCTTCTGGCGGGGAGGTGAAGCCCAGACGCACATCGTGTCCCATGTCCCAGCAGATGCCAACTCTCGATACGGCTAAGGCCTCGCTTATGTCTATGAGATGCCGGTGCTCAGTGCCGATTTTGACCAGGGCCGGATCGCGAGGAAGGTTTTCCACGGCCACCAACCACCGGGGATTTTGCGCCAAAAGCCATTCCACAAACGCCACAGTGTCTTGCACAAGCTGGTGGTAGGTGCGGTTGGCCGCGCGCGCACCGTGAATCACCAGAGTGGGCGGGTCATCATTTCGCTGAGCAAAGCGCCGCGCCAGGCTGACGGCCGGGCGGTAGAGGACTTCGATGCTCTCCCGCGCGTCACCGCTGAAGCCGGCAATGTTGTAGGGGTCCAAATACGGCAAATGGAAATGACACCGCAGGCCCAGGCGCTGGCACTCACTAATGAGCGGAGGAAAGGCCGCCCAGTCCGAATCGTGGGGGTGGAGGGTGAACTCCACAGCTTCCATCCCGGCTTCCTGCAAAGGACGCAAAAAGGCTTCCGCAGAGCCTGAGAGCGAAAGCCATTTCGGATGAAAGCTGAAAGCCAGGTGTGGACTTTCCGTCATTTATGTCTACCTTTCCCCCATAGAAACGCCAGTCTGACAACGCGCTTTTGGCTCTCCAAGACGTGAAACGCCAAACGTGACCCTCACGCTTCACGCCTTCACGTCAAACGCCCCCGCTACACCAGGTCCGTGGCAACTTGCTCCAAACCCAGATGATTCACTTCCTCGACCCGGCGGAGCAATTGGCCATCTAGGGTGTTGATGCCGCGCAGGGCACCACACACCGCCCCGGCAATGGCTCCTATGGTATCGGTATCGCCTCCGATGTTGGCCGCGTAGACAATGGCGCGCATGGGATCACCCCCGGCCAACTCGACCAGGCCTAGGGCCGTGGGCACGCTCTCGGTGACCGTCAAATCCACGCCGATGTAGTCGTACAGGGCCCGCAAAGCGGCCCTCTCGTTGGGGGCTTCGTGCACCAATCGCCGCGCCAGTTCGATGCGCCGCTCAAGAGGTGCCGTCCACGTCCAGGCTCCATATTCGCGGCCTCGAACCGCGCCCTCCATAGCCCGCTCCAGCACGCTTTCCACCGTCGCCTCTGTCCCCATGGCCTCGGCGACGGCCCAGGCGACCGCCACCGCTGCCGAGATGGCCGCTCTCGTGCCGTGGGTGGGCAGCGACGCCTCGACAGCATCCCGCAGCGCGCCCTCAAAATCACCTCGACGCACTATGCCGACAGGGGCCACGCGCATCGCCGCGCCGTTGGTTTTTCCCTCACACCCACTCTCACGGGGGTCAGCCCCGGCTCTCAGAGCCGCCAAAGCCCGGCGCGTGCTGGGTCCCGCCAGACCTTCGCCCTGTTCCTCTGCCCAGCGGAGGAGGGCCTGCGCTGCAGCCTGGGCAGTCATCTCTCCGCAGTGAATGTACACACCGGCCAAGGCCAGCGCCTGTCCCGTGTCATCGGTGACCCGTCCTCGCGGCAAGGCAGCGTGGGGATGCCAGGGCGGCGCCTCCACCAGACCATCAACCCAGCCATAGTGCTCTTCTATCTGTCGAGGGGTAAGGAACTCGGTAGCCATGCCCAGGGCGTCGCCCAGGGCCAGGCCGGCGAGACAGCCATAAGCCTTCTCGAAGACCCTCTTCACGCCCTCCCCCCCGCCTGATGACGGGCCAGCACGGCCTGAGCAGTGGTCTCGTCGGTGATAAGCACGTTCAGGTAACCGCCTTTTAACGCCCCCAAAAGGGCCGGCACCTTATCCAGTCCCCCGGCCACGCCGATAACCCCATCCAAAGCGCGGAGCTGTTCCAAAGAGATGCCCACCACCCCTTCCTCCGGACCGCAGGGCTCGCCGCTGGCAGTAAAAAAGCGACCGCACAGATTCCCAACCGCGCCGGCCGCTTCCAGTTGCTTCAAAGTAGACTCGTCCATATAGTCGGCGAAGAACATAGAAGACTGCCCCTGCACATCGAAAGGCTCCACGCTCACCAGCACCCAGTCCAATGCAGACCAGGATTGGAGCACCAACTGCACATCTCGCAGGCGAACCAGGGTCTCCCGCGCCACTCGCTCGCCGATAAAGGCTGGGGCATAAAGGGCCTGCCACGTACCGCCAAAGGCCTCCGCCAGCCTCCTGGCCAGCTCGTTGACCTGAAAGGCGGGGGGCACCCGTCCCATGCCACCGATCAGGGGGACCACCTGAATGTTCACCCGGCGCCGGACATCCAACGAGGTCACCACGGAGTAAAGAGTACGTCCCCAGCCAATCCCTACCCGCTGCCCGTCTGTCAGAGTACAGGCCAGGAACTCAGCAGCAGCGAAACCGATCCGTCGTTGCTGGCCCTCCCCTTCCACTCCCGCGCAAGCGGTGACCACGGCCTGGCGCAGGCCAAAAGTCGCCACCAAATCCCTTTCCAGCGCCGAGTGCTCGGCGAAAGGGTCTACGATATTGATTTGGACAATGCCCTCTTCGCGAGCTTGACTTAGAAGGCGGGAGACCTTGGGGCGCGAGATGCCCAACTCGCGGGCCACCTGTTGCTGAGTCAGACCCTCTTCGTAGTAAAGACGTGCAGCTCGTAGAATCAGGCTCAATTCTTCGCGATGTGACATTGACCTTGCCATCCCCCGGACGCGCAGTGAATCCGCCCCGCTCAGCGGCACTTAATCATACACGCATTCCCCCCAGCCGTCAAATCGGGTAGTCCTGCTCCCGACAGCACCGCCCCCACGGCGACACAAAAACAGGGCATCGGTCTACCGCCGATGCCCTGCTTGGTCTCTCTCGCCGTGGAATAAGCTACAACTCCTCGGGTTTGGCCCAGGCAGCCAGTTCCACCGTCAGCCGATTGAAAAAGCTCTGAGGAGGCAATGACCCGCTCCCATATTCCATCTCGGTGACAACGGCCTCAACGCGCAGGCTGGCCGTTTCCAGGGTGATGCGCCGGTTCGGCTGGCAAAGAACGGCCTCGCCTTTAGGGTCTAGGCGAGCACGAAGGGCCTCGTCATTGAAGGCATGGGCACTCATCAGCACCTTGGTCACGGTGCGAATATCGTTTTTGTCAAACAGCCATACCTCAAAAGCGGTCACCTTGTCCGGCGGGCCGGCTCCGATGGTCTCGGAAATGCCCACTCCACACTCCCCCAGAAACTCGCCCACCGCCGTTTCGATGCTGAAGGACTCATCATAGGTATCGTTGCCCAATGAATAGCTGGTCACCCAGTGACCCAGAGGGGGCTCGGCAGGGGCTCCTTCTTCGAGACGGGATTCCTCGGTGAGCAACACCGGTTCAGGGGCCGGGCGCTCTGGCGCTATGGGGGTGGGTTCCATTTCCTCCTCAGCACGCCGTGCTCTGAGGTAGTTGATCAGAAAGCTCACCCCGGCCAGGAGCAAGATGAGCAACACCAATCCACCGCACACCAGACCAATGGAGCTCAAGTTGAGCCCGGCGGACGGCGTGGGCGTGGCCTCCGGGACCGGAGTGACCGCCGCTCCCAGCAGAGCCACAGCCAGGTCATCCAGGCGTTGGGCCTGTTGCGCGTTCGCCTGCGCTTTGGCCTTGGCGATGGACTCTTTCAACTCGGCCTCGTCCCACTCTCCCAGGCGCAGTTGAGCCAGCTCACGGTTTTGATCCAGAGCGTAGGAATCGGCCACCATCTGCACGTAGAACGCCTTGTAGTCGGGATGCAAGTCAGCGGGGGCCGCATCCGTCCATTCGACCGGCCACACAATCCAGCCCAGGACCATCCAGCCGAGGAACAGGCCTACCACGAGGCCCAGTACCAATCCGACAATGGTCAGCCGGAGGCTATTTGTGCCCATGTCTTCACCTCGTCTCTTTATGAGTCGTGAAAAGCCATCAACAGTGACTTTATTTTACCATAATATGCACTATTAGGCAAGAGGGAATTTGAACTGCTCAAAAGGCAATGCAGTGCCTATTTCGAAGAGCGGTGGCTCGTGATCATTGTTTACCCCTGGCTCTCCCATTGACGTCCGGATGATGAGAGCGGCCTTGAGGTTTGCCCCGACGACGTCGTTTCGCGTTGCAGGTTCTCGGCCTCCGGCGGGAACGTAATCAGCCACGGCTTTGTGTATACGGGCATGAAAAGGGACTTTACAAATCCGGCAATCTGGTCTATAATATAGTACGCACTGAGAGGAATTAGCTCTCAGTTTTTGTCATTTAGCATAGCGATTATGGCAGCGGGGGTGAGCGCTCTGCAGATCGCGCCACAGGCGCTCTTTTTTTGGGAAGACTGCCACGCACGAGAGGACAACATGCCCGAGACAACATTGCTCACTAGAGAGGGATTTACCCGGCTCCAGGAGGAACTGGAATACCTGCGCACGGTGCGCCGCCGGGAAGTCGCTGAGCATATCCGCAAAGCCAAAGAAGACGGCGATATTTCCGAGAATGCAGGGTACGATGTGGCCAAAGCAGAACAGGCTTTCCTCGAAGGCCGCATTATGACCCTGGAAAACATGATCAATAATGCCGTACTGATCGAGGAAAATCAATCTACCGATACCGTGACCCTTGGATGCCGAGTCACCGTTGTGGAGGACGGAGGTGAACCCGAGACCTTCCAAATAGTCGGTTCCGCCGAAGCAGATCCTACCCATGGTCGCATCTCCAACCAGTCGCCCCTTGGACGCGCGCTGCTGGGGCGCGAAGTTGGTGAAGAAGTCACTATTCAAACCCCAGACGGCTCATCGCGCTTCCGCATTCTGAACATAGAATGAGCCATCGCTTGTCTCCTTATCCTTTTTCTTTCTACTTTCTATTTTGAGGAGAACACATGAGCGAACGTGTGATTTACCTCACTCCAGATGGACTCAAGAAGCTAGAACAAGAACTGGAATACCTGCGCACGGTGCGTCGGCAAGAAGTCGCCAAGCGCTTGCGAGCAGCCCTCGAAGAAGAGGACATTCTCGAAAATGCAGAGTATGATGATGCCAAAAACGAGCAAGCTTTTGTCGAGGGCAGAATTCTCACCCTGGAAAATATGCTCAAGAACGCGGTCATTATCGAGGAAAAGGAGAGCTCCGGTGAAGTGCGCGTGGGTTCGCGGGTCACTATCATGGAAGAAGGCTCCGAAACCAGTGAGACCTACCGCGTCGTCGGCTCGGCCGAGGCCGACCCGGCTCTGGGACGTATTTCCAATGAGTCGCCCCTGGGCCGCGCTCTGCTGGGGCACCGGGTGGGAGATGAAGTGCTCGTCAACGCCCCAGACGGCGTCTTACATTTCCGCATAGTGGCGATTGAGTAGAAGGTGACAGGTAATTTTCATGAGTGCACTCAGCGATCTCGAAAAACAACGCCTCACCAAATTGGAACGCATCAGGCAGCGCGGTATTGATCCCTACCCACCGCGCGTGCGCCGTACCCATGCCAATCAAGAGGCCATTGCCGCCTTCGAACAGGCTGGAGAGGACGACGAGCTGACGGTCAGCGTAGTCGGGCGGCTGATGAGTATGCGCGTCATGGGCCGCTCGACTTTCGCCCATATCGCCGATGGCAGTGGCCGCCTGCAGATTTACCTCCGCCGGGACGACTTGGGCGAGGAAGATTACGAGTTCTTCAAACGCGATTTCGACCTGGGCGACATTATCGGCGTGACCGGCCCCCTCTTCCGCACCCGCACCGGCGAGATCACGGTCAGAGTGCAGAGCTTCGAAATGCTGGCCAAATCTCTGCATCCCCTGCCGGAGAAATGGCATGGACTGAAAGATGTGGAGACCCGCTATCGCCAGCGTTACGCCGACCTCATCGCCAATGAGGATGTGCGGCAAGTGTTCATCACCAGAGCGCGCATCGTCAACGCCCTGCGTCGCTTCCTCGATGCTCGCGGTTTTCTAGAAGTGGAAACCCCCATCCTGCAGCCCATCTACGGCGGCGCGGCGGCCAGACCCTTCGTCACTTATCACAACCAACTCCATCAGAATTTGTACCTGCGCATCTCTTTCGAGCTGTATCTAAAACGGCTGATCGTCGGCGGATACGAACGGGTGTACGAGATTGGACGCGATTTCCGCAACGAGGGCGTGTCTTACAAACACAACCCGGAATTCACCCAACTGGAGTTCTATTGGGCCTACGCCGATTACAACGACCTGATGGACATGACCGAGGAAATGATCGCCACGGTGGCGCAAGAAGTGCTGGGCACCACGCGGATCACCTATCAAGGCCATGAAATCGAACTGGCGCCCCCCTGGCGACGGATTACGCTACGGCAGGCCATTTTAGAGGCCACGGGGATAGACTACGAAGATTATCCCGACGCGGAGAGCCTTTACCACGCCATCCGGGAATACGGGGGCGCTGCAGAGCCCAAAGCCACGCGGGGAAAACTGATTGATCCCACTCTAACCAACTACGTGGAAGACAATCTCATCCAACCCACTTTCTTATACGATTACCCGGTAGAGGTCTCCCCTCTGGCCAAGAAAAAGCCAGACGATCCTACTCACGTGGAGCGTTTCGAATTCTTCATCGGCGGCATGGAGATGGGCAACGCTTTTACCGAGCTGAATGACCCCCTGGACCAGGAGCAGCGTTTTCTGGAGCAGGGACGGGCCTATGCGGCCGGCGATGAGGAGGCCCACCCAATGGACGAGGATTTCTTGCTGGCTCTACGTTACGGTATGCCCCCTACCGCCGGTTGGGGGATGGGAGTGGACCGCCTGACTATGCTCCTCACCGATCAGTCCTCCATTCGCGATGTGATTCTCTTCCCACATCTGCGAAGCAAGGATTGATGCCCCGAGGCGTGTTCATTTCCCCGATCTCGTGAGGTTGAACTCCACGAGAGCAGAGAGAACGCCAGTCGCCCTACCCCGACATCCATTGGCCTCTGTGCCCAATACTGTGACCGGTCACGCTTACACCTGGGCACCGGCAGGCTCTACCAACAACTCCACAAACCTCCGATTCAAGCAATGCGATGTGGGGGGCATCGGCATAGCAGCATGGAAGACCCGCTGCCACAGGGGAGATCAGACAAGAATATCCCGTAAACGCAGGCGGGTTCACTTTATCACCTCAATCTTTGCCTCGTACGGGCTTTTGAGTATAATAGGCATGGGCCGTGTAAGGCGTGCTCGCTGTTTAATAAATTGGGGCACTGGCGATTTGGGTGTGCAATCACAAGGATAACTACCTGGAACCAGGTGTTTCCAAACTCGCCAGTCTCCGGTGAAGGAGATTGAATGGCAAGGCAAGCCGACATAGTGGACACCTTGCGCAACCGAAACTTCCTGGCGCTGTGGATCGGGCAGTTGGTGTCCCAAATCGGCGATCAATTCGCCACCATTGCCGTGTTGATGCTGATCAACAATCTGACGGATTCGACGCTACCCCTGGCCATCCTGGCTCTGTCCCTCACCGTACCGCAGATTATCTTTGGCCTGGTGGGCGGAGTGTGCGTAGACCGCTTAAATCGCAAAGCAGTCATGATTATCTCCGACGTCGTCCGTGGGCTAGCTATCTCGACGGTATTGTTCATCCAGCACGCAAGTCAACTTTACATCCTGTACCTGGCTATTTTTGTCATGGCCACAGTCGGGGCCCTCTACTACCCGGCCCGCAACGCTGTCATCCCCAACATCGTCCCGGATGAAATGCTGCTCACGGCTAATGCCTTGATCCAGAGCAGCCAGCTCATAGCTCTGATCTTCGGTGTATCGGCGGCAGGATTGATAGTGGGTTGGCTGGGCACCTCCTTCGCCTTCGCCTTCGACGCAGTGACTTTCGGCCTTTCGGCGGCGGCCATTTTGACGATGTCTATCCCTCCTCTGACAAATCATCCCACTCAAACCAGCGCGCGAGCCATTTGGAATCAACTGATAGAGGGTCTACGCTATATCACAAACAGCGCCATGCTAACCAACGTGCTGATCATCACTTCGGTGGCCACTCTGGGTTTCGGCGCTACTTTGATCCTGGGTCTTACTTACCTGGACCTGGAATTGGGGGTCAGTGCCCAGCGTCTGAGTTTTCTCTACCTGTTCCTGGCCCTGGGCATGGTAATCGGCGGGGTAATTCTGAATCACCTGGCGGCCAGGGTACAGATAAACCAGGTGGTGGGGACGTGTATGGCCTCCCTGGGGGCAGCCATCATCGTCTTTGCCCTCGCCCCCAACTATCCCCTGGTGTTGGGAGCGGTAGTGATCATCGGAATCACCATCGTCATCGCCCGGGCTACGCTGGCAACCATCACCCAGGCCTTGGTGCCGGATGAGAAGCGTGGTCGAGTGGAGAGCGCGGTAAACATGGTGATCGGCGCTTCGACCAGTGCGGCGATGGCCCTTTCCGGCGTGCTGGGCGATCTCATCGGCGTGCAGGTGGCCTTCGTCGCGGCGGGGGTGATTACCCTGTGTTCGGGAGTGGCGGCGATTTTCGCGTTGCGGGGAGTGACGGCGGCAATGCAGGCACAGACACAAGTGACGGGAAGCACGGCCACGACCGGTTCTTAGTTGGGTACTGGTAGATGCTTGAAGAAGAAAGCCTGTGATTCGACATGCCCACTGCATTGGAACTGACCGGAGAGCAATTGAAACGCTATCTTAGAGCTGCTCGACAGCGATCAGCTCCCCCTGAGTTAACGCCAGCCGAACGGTCAGCACGCCAGGCTTTGCTGCACCGGGTTGCTCACGCTGCGTCGCTGCTGAAGTCTCGCTTCGGTGCACGTCGCGTGTTCTTGTTTGGTTCGCTGGCCCACCAGGCGTGGTTTGCTTCCGATTCGGACGTGGACCTGGCGGTCGAGGGCCTGCGTGGTCGGGATTATTGGGAAGCCTGGCGCGCTGTCGAAGAGATTATCGGCGACAGAGAGGTTGATTTGATCGAGATCGAGAGCGCTTCCAACTCACTGCGGCACGCTATCGAGCGCTACGGGGTAGAGCTATGAGCACTCTCTACTATGAGTTGGCCGAACGTTTCCGAGGCGAAGTACAGGATCTTGATCGCACTGTTCAACGAGCATTACGTGCCTGGGAACGAGCAAAGTTACTACTCAGGCTAGCAGGCGCACTGTCCTCCCCAGGCTCGTAGCCCCCGTCCCGGGGGCGTCTCGGCTGAGAAAACCGCGCAAAAGACAGCATCTTGCCGCATGGAACGTCCCCGGGTATCTTCTCAATAATTTGGGGTAGGGGCAGGTCTTG
>JACIWR010000161.1 GCA_014360845.1 Anaerolineae bacterium | reverse complement strand
AAAAGAGGGAGACCACCAGATTGCGAGGGAAGCTAATATGCGCATCAGCATCTTCGGCCTGGGCTATGTCGGCTCAACCTCCGCCGCCTGCCTGGCGGCCCTCGGTCACGAAGTGATCGGCGTTGACGTGAACCCCACGAAAGTGGATCTGATCAACGCCGGCCGCTCCCCGGTCATAGAGGCACACCTGGACGAACTCATCGCCCAGATGGTGAGTGCCAGGCGCTTGCAAGCCACAACGAACACGAGCGAAGCTATCATCAGCTCCCAGGCCTCTTTAGTCTGTGTAGGAACACCCAGCAACCACAACGGAGGCCTGGATTTGACCTTCGTCGAACGAGTGTGCCAGGACATCGGCTCTGCCCTGTCCACCAAGCACGACTATCACGTCGTGATCCTGCGCAGCACAGTCCTGCCCGGCACCACCGAGGAACGGGCGATTCCCGCCCTGGAACACACCTCGGGCCGGCGAGCAGGACGCGACTTCGGCGTCTGTTTTAACCCGGAGTTTCTGCGCGAGGGCTCTTCCGTGCGCGATTTCCACTGCCCTCCTTTCACCCTCATCGGCGCTCACACGGAACAAGCAGGCCAGGTCGCCGCCGCTCTCTACCAGAACATTGACGCTCCTATCATCATTACTTCGATCAAAGTAGCCGAGATGGTCAAGTACGTCTCCAACGCTTTCCACGCGCTCAAAGTGACCTTTGCCAACGAAATCGGCAACATCTGCAAACAGCAGGGCATTGACAGCCACCAAGTGATGAGCATCTTCTGCCGTGACACAAAACTGAACATCTCGTCAGCCTATCTCAACCCCGGCTTCGCCTTTGGCGGCTCCTGCCTGCCCAAAGACCTGCGCGCCCTTCTCTATCACAGCCGACACCTGGACCTGGAACTGCCGGTGCTGGAGAACATCCTCCGTAGCAATCAGAATCAAATCAAAAGAGCCCTGGAGATGATCCAGGATACGGGTAAGAAACGGGTGGGTATCCTCGGCCTCAGCTTCAAAGCCGGGACAGATGATCTACGGGAAAGCCCTTTGGTCGAGCTCATTGAACGGCTCATCGGCAAGGGCTATCACGTGCGCGTATACGATCAAAACGTCTCCCTGGCCCGGCTGCACGGGGCCAACCGAGCCTACATCGAACGCGAAATCCCCCACATCGCCAGCTTGATGAGCGAATCCATGGATGAGATCCTGCAGGAAGCCGAGATCATCGTTATCGGCAACAAAGACCCCCAGTTCGCCAAAGTGCTGAGCTCCCTGCGAGCAGGCCAAACGGTCATAGACTTGGTACGCATCTCCGACGGCTCTCCACAAACCAATGGCACTTACAAAGGTATATGTTGGTGATTATGTCAAATCAAAACTGCTTCATCCACCCCACAGCCCACATCTCCCCCCAAGCCCACATCGGCGAGGGGACCAAAATCTGGCACCAGGTTCAAGTACGCGAAGGGGTTACCCTGGGCCGCCATTGCATCATCGGCAAAGGTGTCTACATTGACTTCAACGTCACCATCGGCGACAACGTCAAAATCCAAAACGGAGCCTGTGTCTATCACGGAGTTACCCTGGAGGACGGCGTCTTCGTCGGGCCGGGCGTCATCCTGACCAATGACAAGCTCCCCCGCGCTATCAACCCCGACGGCACCCTCAAAAGCGATGCCGACTGGAAAGTCAGCCCTATCCTGGTCAAGCGCGGTGCATCCCTGGGTGCTGGCGCGGTGATCCTGCCCGGCGTCACCATCGGCCAGTTCGCCATGATCGCCGCCGGAGCCGTGGTCACCCATGACGTGCCCGACTATGGCCTGGTGATGGGCAACCCGGCCCGGCTCCGCGGCTTCGTCTGCCCCTGTGGTCGCCGACTCCAGGAAGCAGAAGCAACCGACCGTTCGCCTTCACCAAATCAGGGAGTCCGGATGCACTGCCCTGTCTGCCGCTGGGAGACGGTAATTCCATACGCACTCTGGGAGACTGCAAAATGATACCCATCGCCAAACCCCTCATGGGCGACGAGGAAAAACAAGCCGTACTGGCCGTGCTCGATTCCGGGATGCTGGCCCAGGGTCCCCGCGTGGCCGAATTCGAAGAAGCCTTTGCCTCCTTCTGCGGGGTGAAACACGCCATCGCTACCTCCTCGGGCACCACGGCCTTGCACGTAGCCCTCCTGGCCCATGGCATCGGCCCCGGCGACGAAGTAATCACCACCCCCTTCACCTTCATCGCCTCCGCCAACGCCATCCTCTACGTGGGAGCCAAACCCGTTTTCGTAGACATTGACCCCACCACTTTCAACATCAATCCGGCGCAAATCGAGGCGGCCCTCACCCCCCGCACCAAAGCCATCCTGCCCGTGCACCTCTTCGGCCTACCCTGTGACATGCCGGCCCTCACCGCCCTGGCCGAAAAACACGGTCTGACCATCATTGAAGACGCCTGCCAGGCCCATGGCGCGGCCATCAACGGCCAGCGCGTCGGCAGCTTCGGCACCGGATGCTTCTCCTTTTACCCCACCAAGAACATCACCACCGCCGAAGGCGGCATGATCACCACCAACGACGATCACATAGCCGAGCGAGCGCGCCTGATCCGCAGCCACGGCATGCGCCGCCGCTACTACCACGAAAGCCTGGGCTACAACTTCCGCATGACCGAGATACACGCCGCCATCGGCCTGGCCCAACTGCCTAAGCTGGAGACATTCAATCAACAACGCATCGCCAACGCCCGCTACCTCTCAGCGCATCTGCAGAACGTCATCACCCCGCAAGTGCCGGCAGGCTACCATCACGTCTTCCACCAATATACCATCCGCGTGCCTGAAAAGCGCGACGCCCTGGCCACACAACTCAACCAACGCGGCATCGCCACCGGCATATACTACCCCGTGCCCGTACACCAGCAAACCTTCTACCAACAAATGGGCTACGATGGACACTTCCCCATCGCCGAGCAAATGAGCCGCGAAGTGCTCTCCCTGCCCGTACACCCTGCCCTGACCCCCGCGGACCTGGACGCCATCGTCCGCGCGGTGAATGAGCTGACCCGCTAGCCGAGGACGCGAAACACACCGCCTCCGCTGTCCCGCACACCGGCTCGCAGAGTCCAACTCCACGAGATAAAGCATCTTCGCCACGACGCGATTTGCCAAAACAGAGCCTAGGTGATAAAATATCCGTGAGTCGGCGAGCATACCCCACACCCAAAACCAACGCCGACTCTTAGCACAACCTATCACCTACTGAATTTTCCTCGCGCCCCAGTAGCTCAGCTGGACAGAGCAACTGCCTTCTAAGCAGTGGGTCGCGCGTTCGAATCGCGCCTGGGGTGCCATACTTCCCGCAGATGCCTACGGGCCTGCGGGTAACTGCTGCTCAGCTGGGTAGTCAGTTTGCTCCCCGCCCGCTCTGTTAACGCACTGCCACCGAATAAACGAATGCCCGGCCATTCGTTTATTCGTTCTACATTCGTTGACTGCAGACGGCAACGCTTTTGACCAACCCGCGGTCGTTTTGCACAAATTCGGTTATCAGTTCAGTGACTGAAACAACCTGGCTCGATCCCCAACCAACCTCTGTGCCTCCAGCACTGCGCGAAACCGTCGGTGGACACCCTTTGGTAGCGGAGATGCTGGCCCGGCGGGGCATCCTTACCGTGGCGCAGGCACAGGCTTTTCTTGACCCCGATGCTTACCTTCCCACCTCCCCTGACGCACTACCCGATCTGGCCCACGCAGTAGAACGCATTCAAATGGCCATCGCCCACGGTGAGCGAATGTGCGTTTGGGGCGATTTCGACGTAGACGGCCAGACGGCAACCACCGTACTCGTCGAAGCTCTGCGCGCCCTGGGCGCGGACGTCGTCTACCACATCCCTGGCCGCCGCGAATCCCACGGAGTCCACCGCCCGACCCTGGAGCGCCTCATAACCGCCGGCACACGGCTGCTAATCACCTGCGACACCGGCAGCACCGCCCACGAAGCCATCGCCTACGCCCGGACGCAAGGTGTGGACGTGATAGTCACCGACCACCACGACCTGCCCCCCCAACTCCCCCCCGCGCACACCCTGATCAATCCCAAACGCCTGCCCGCTGACCACCCCCTGCGCGGCCTGCCCGGCGTAGGCACCGCCTACAAACTGGTCGAAGCACTATACGAACACAATGGGCTGGTCACCGAAGCCGAGCGCGCCCTGGACCTGGTGGCCCTGGGCATAGTCGCCGACGTGGCCCCCCTCACCGGTGACGTGCGCTACCTGCTGCAAAAGGGGCTGCGAGCGCTACGCCACACCTCACGTCTGGGCCTGCAAGCCCTGTTCCAGAGCGCGGAACTGAACCCCGCCGGTCTGACGGAGGACCACATCGCCTTTGTCCTGGCCCCCCGCCTGAACGCCCTGGGCCGCCTGGCCGACGCCGCCCTCGCCGTAGAACTCCTCACCACGGATGACCTGACCCGCGCGCGGACCATCGCCAGCGAAGTGGAAGGCCTCAACAGCCGTCGGCAACTGCTCACCAAACAAGTGCTCGACGCAGCCCTGGCCCAGATCGCGCACGACCCAAGCCTGCGGGAAGCCAGCGCCCTGGTATTGGCTCACCCTACCTGGCCGGCCGGCGTCATCGGCATCGTCGCCGGTCGCCTGGCGGAACGCTTCGGCAAACCGGCAGTGCTCATCAGCGCTCCTCCCGGCAAGCTGGCCCGTGGCTCGGCCCGCTCCGTTCCCGGCCTGGACATCCACGCCGCCATCGCCGCCCAGGCCCCTCTGCTTCACCGCTTTGGCGGTCACCCCATGGCCGCTGGCTTCTCCATAGACCCAGAACACATCCCCGAATTCCGTGCCGCCCTGGTCCGCACTATCGAGATGACAGCTCGCCCCCCTACCCTGCCACCGCTCCAGCTAGACGCCTACCTGCCGCTATCCGACCTTTCCCCTGAACTGGTGGCCCAATTGGAACGCCTGGCTCCTTTTGGACCGGGCAATCCGCCAGTATGCCTGGCCACGCGCAACCTGCGCATCCTCAGCGCGGCGACCATCGGACGCACCGACGAACACCGCAAACTGATAGTGGAAGACGAAGCGGGCACTACCCAAACCGTGCTCTGGTGGCAGGGAGCCGACTGGCCGCTGCCTCAGGGCCCTTTCGACCTGGCCTACACCGCCCGCACCAGCGATTACCGGGGTCAAACAGAAATCGCCCTGGAATGGCTTGCCGCGCGGCAAAAGGAACAGCCGCCCATCCTCGTGCGCGAGGCAGCCCCCTCGCTCGAGATTGTAGACCACCGGCACACTCCCAACCCCGAACCCCTGCTCCGACAACTGCTCCATGACCACGACATCCAGGTATGGGCCGAGGGGGAGATACCCGCAAACATACCGGCTCGAGGCCGCGACACCCTGTCCGCAGCCCACACCCTGATCATCTGGAACACACCACCCGGCCCGGAAGAACTCCAAGCGGCCCTGAAGCGCGTTTCGCCGCGGAAAGTGATCCTCTTCGCCACAGACCCCCATCTGGACACACCGACAGCCTTCCTGCGGCGGCTGGCCGGATTGGTGCGGCACAGCCTGCGAGCCCATGCCGGACAGGTGCACCTACCAGTCCTGGCCATGGCCACTGCCCAGCGCGAGGTCACGGTCCGAGCCGGCCTGCACTGGCTGGAGGCAAAAGGACAAATACACATCATCGAAGACAACGGCAGCCAGATGACCCTGGGGTCAGGTGGTGAGGCAAGCTCCCCTGGAGCTGATGCGTGGCGACAGCGCCTCACGGCCCTGTTACAAGAGACGGCAGCTTACCGCGCCCACTTCACCCGCGCGGACGCCGCCACCTTACTCTCCGCAGAAGGCATATAACTACAAAGCACGGACCCGCCACTGTATAAAGAGCAGAAGCCCTCACTCCCCTTGGGGCCTGCATAGCGAATAGCAAACTCGATGAGGTTATGACCATGGTGGAGAAGACAAATGCCATGCGCATCCTGGACGCCCACAAAGTGCCTTACGAGGTCATCACCTTCTCGCCCGACATCCACTCCGCCGAAGAAGTGGCGCAGATAGCAGGCGTGCCCCCTTCAGAAGTGTACAAGACCCTGGTTGTGCGCAGAGAGGGGGGCAAGCCATTACTGGTGATGATCGCCGGTGACCGCACCCTGGACCTCAAACTGCTGGCCCGGGCCGTGGGCGAGAAGAAACTCAAAATGGCCACCCACCGTCAGGCCGAGGAGTGGACCGGCCTGCAAGTAGGTGGCATCTCCCCCCTGGCACTGCTCAATCGCGGCTTCGAGGTTTACATTGATCGCCCGGCGACGCAACTTTCCCACGTGTATGTCAGCGCCGGGCGGCGGGGGATCAACCTGCGTGTGCCGGTCCAGGACCTGCTGAAAATCACAGGAGCTAAAGTCATCGAGGTCACAACAGAGACCGAGTAGACAAACGAAAGCGCGACGCACTTTGGAAGTGCATCGCGCCTTATCAGTGTAGGGCGGGTTGGGCTCGGCTGAGGACGCACCGCCGTGTAACAGGCGATGCTGGTTGCGGGAGGCAGAGAGCCCTACCCGCCGCCTCGGACTGACGCACACCCCACCAACAAGGGTGCGCTTCAGTTTCGGGACAGGTTCGTCCCGTAGCGGCCGACCGCTGTGTCGGCCTACGACGAGCAGGGCCTGTCCTGAGCCCAGCCGAAGAGCCACCCGCCACTACGTCGGGGTAAGCAACCGGCCGGTCGCCCCTCCAGGGCGCAAACTTGCCCCCAAACTGACGCACACCCCACCAACAAACCTCGCTTGACAAAAACCAGGTTTTGTGTTATCATAGTCTAAAGTTATTTCGGATTGCGAAAAAAGTAGGCAGCCCTATGACTCGCCTGTGGACCGCTAACCGCCAACTCATCCGCGCTATCAATCGCTCTACCGTTCTCAACATCGTCAAAGCTGACGGTCCTATTTCCCGTACAGAGATAGGACGACTCTCAGGCCTCAGCCCGGCCACCGTTTCCGAGATCACCGCCGACCTGATCGCCGAGGGGTTGATTTACGAGAAAGCGGCCGGGGACTCAACCGGCGGTCGCCCTCCCATCCTGCTGGACCTGAACCACGATGCAGCTTACGTGATCGGCCTCAAGCTGGCCGAGCGACAGATCAGCGCTGCTCTTACCGATATCGAGGCCACAATCCTTTGTACGCTGACCGCGCCAGTGAGCGGGCTCAACAGCGTAGAGCGAGCTATAGAAGAGCTGACCGGGGTGATCGAGCGGGTGATCGCCGAGTCGTCCGTACCCCGACAACGCATCACCGGAGTAGGAATCGGCTTGGCCGGTGTTATTGACGCCGAGCGCGGACTGTGCCGCTACTCACCTATCCTGGGCTGGCGCGATGTCCCCCTGGAACAGTTGCTGGAAGAGCGTATAGACATCCCGGTGCGCATTGATAACGACGTTAACACCCTGGCCATGGCCGAAAAATGGTTCGGCGCCGGACAAGGTGTGGACGATTTTCTGGTGGTGACCGTCGGGCGGGGCGTGGGTCTGGGTATCGTTGTCAACGGCCAGTTCTACCGGGGCACCCGCGGGGGCGGCGGTGAGTTTGGCCACACCGTCATGGATCCGCACGGGCCGCTTTGCGATTGCGGCAAGCAGGGCTGTCTGGAAGCTTATGTATCCGATCCGGCGCTGGTCCGATCGGCGCGGGAGGCAGTGCTACAAGGCAAGCTGGTCGGCGTGGACCCAGACGAGCTGACGGTGGAACAGATTACCGAGTTGGCCCAGGTCGGGAATGAGACACTGCATGCGATCTTCGCCCAGGCCGGTCGGGTGCTGGGACTGGGGATAGCCAACCTGATAAATGTTTTCAACCCAGCACTGATCATCATCAGCGGCGAGGGGGTGCGGGCCGGCGACCTGCTCTTCGGGCCGATGCGGGAAGCGGTGGAAGAACACACCTTCGATGGTCTGGGGGACGACACGGAGATTTTCATCCAGGAGTGGGGTGACGAGGCCTGGGCCTGGGGCGCAGCCAGCCTGGTATTGCAGGAGATATACAAGTCCCCCATTCATGCCAGAGTACCAGAAGTGAGTCTGAGCACGTCAGCATCATGAACAGACTTTTATTTTTGCCTTGTAGTTTATTCGGTTAACGAAAGAAGCTCATACCAGCAACAGAGGTAGGAGGAGGTGATCAAATAGAAACAATCTGGTCCCGACGCCCTTGCGTCAGTCTGGCTGTGGGTTAAGTTGATTACATTCCAAGGAGGAGTAAATAATGAGGCGCAAAAACTGGACCACAGTTCTGGTAAGTGGCTTGCTGAGCAGCATAGTGATTCTGAGCGCTTGCGCCCCAGCAGCCACCCCCACCTCTGAAGTCATCAAGGAGACGGTGGTGGTCAAGGAGACCGTCCCTGTCAAGGTCACTCAGGAGATAGTAGTGACGGCCACGCCAGCCCCACCCGAACCGGTGACCATTACCTTCTGGCATGCCTATAATGAGGTGTCGCCAGAAAATGAAATGCTGGTCAACACCCTGATACCAATGTTCGAAGCCGAGCATCCCAACATCAAAGTCGAGTCACTCCCCGTACCGTACGATGAGTTCCGACAGAAGCTGCTGACCTCAATGGCCGGTGGTGTAGCGCCCGATCTGATCCGTTCCGACATCATCTGGGTGCCAGAATTGGCGGAATTGGGGGCACTGGCTCCTCTGGACGAGATCATGCCCGATTTCGAGGAGTACAAGGCGAAGGTCTTTCCTGGGCCCCTGTCTACTAACTTCTGGAACGGGCATTACTATGGCCTGCCCCTGGACACAAACACCCGTGTCTGGTTCTGGAACAAGGAGATGTATGAGGCAGCGGGCATAGCGGAACCACCGAAAACCATAGACGATGTAGCAGCGCAATGTGCGGCAATCAAAGCCCTGGGTGAGGATAAATACGTGTTTGCTGACGGCGGAACCTACGCCTGGGCTGTGTTGCCGTGGATCTGGAGCTTCGGCGGCGACATCACAGACCCAGAGATCACCAAGGCCAGTGGCTATCTGAACGGTCCTAACACCGTGGCCGCCTACGAGTTCTTGCTGCAGTTCTACAAAGATGGCTGCCTGGCACCTTCAGTGCTGGGTAGCGGAGTGGATGCGGGCACCGGCTATGCGCAGGACCTATATGCAAACTACCTCGATGGCCCCTGGATGTACCCCATCTATGAGGCACAGTTCCCTGAGAAACAGCTTCACGCGGTTCTGATGCCAGCAGGGGATGGTGGGTCTATCTCAGTGGTGGGTGGTGAAGACATCGTACTGTTGCAACAATCGCAGCACAAAGAGGCCGCTCTGGAATTTATCCGCTTCACCCTATCGCCTGAATATCAGCTCAAGATGGCCGAGACAGGGCAATTGATGGTTCTCAGTGAGTTGCTTGAGAGCGACTAT
>JACIWR010000160.1:4876-9459 GCA_014360845.1 Anaerolineae bacterium | reverse complement strand
CCAGGTCCCCAAGGACACGGTGCGCTGGGTACAGCCTGAAGGCATCCACCTGACCCTGCAATTTCTGGGCGATGTGCCGGTGCCCAAAATCGAACCCATCGCCCAGGCTCTCGCCACCGCCTGTGCTCCCTTTCAACCTTTCTCTATCGCCGTCGGCGGACTGGGGTGCTTCCCCAATCTGCGACGTCCCCGGGTGACCTGGGTGGGTGTAGAAGAGCCGACGAGCACGCTGGCCGCGCTGCAAAAGGCCGTCGAGCGGGCTATGGTACCCCTGGGCTTCACGCCCGAAAAGCGCGCTTTTCACCCCCATCTGACGCTGGGCCGTACCCGCCGACAGGCCTCCCGCGATCAGGCGCAGGCTCTGGGCACGCTGATCAGCAAAACGTCGCTGCCGTTTCTGGGCCAGATGGAGGTGCAACGAGTCTCACTGATGCGCAGTGATCTGCGGCCCACCGGCGCGGTGTACACACAACTGGCGACAGCGCCCTTGCAGGGGAAGTGAGTATCTTCTCAAAATGTAGGGGCGAACCCTTGCGGTCGCCCAGGCGGGCAGGTGCAAGACCTGCCCCTACCCCAAATTATTGAGAAGATACGGAAGTGAGAGACGGGGAGTGAGCAGTGGATAAGATGATAATCGCCGTGATAGGAGGCAGCCAGTGCACTCCCCAAGAGGCCGAAGCAGCCGAGGCGGTGGGGCGGGAACTGGCTCGCCGGGGAGCAATTCTCGTCTGCGGTGGGCGCGGCGGGGTGATGGAGGCCGCCTGCCGCGGGGCCAAATCCGGCGGCGGGCAGACGGTGGGCATCCTGCCCGGCACCCATCGCCGCGAAGCCAATCCGTACGTGGACATACCTATCGTCACCGGATTGGGCGAGGCGCGCAATCTGATCATCGTGCGCAGCGCGGACGCGGTCATTGCCGTGGGCGGTGAGTATGGCACGCTTTCGGAGATAGCCTTCGCCCTGAAGTCAGGCGTGCCGGTGGTCGGCTTGGGCACGTGGGAGTTGAGCAAGGGCGATCGCCAGGTAGAAGTCATAGTGCGCGCCACATCGCCGGTGGAGGCGGTAGAGCGCGCCATAGAACTGGGAGCGAAGAGGAGCAGTGCAATTTCGCGATAGACGGGAGGCAGGTCAAAAGTTAGCTGAGGCGTTATCCTTCCTGCAAGGCCAGAAGGATGTGCTGGTGCTGGGCATCCCCCGTGGCGGGGTGGTAGTGGCCGCTGAGGTCGCCCGCGCGCTGGGAGCGCCCCTGGACGTGTTTATCACCCGCAAAATCGGCGCGCCGGGCAACCCGGAGCTGGCCATCGGTGCGGTGGCTTCCTCTGGCGAGTTGGTGATTGACGAGGGGCTGGTGCTGGGCTTGGGCGTTTCGCCGCGCTATGTCGAAGAAGAAACCGAGCGCCAAAAGCAGGAAATCGCCCGGCAGATGACTCTCTATCGCGGGCATCGCCCGCCGCCCCAACTGACCGGCAAGACCGTGGTCCTGATTGACGACGGGGTGGCCACCGGGGCGACAACCCTCGCCGCCCTGCGCGCCCTGCGGGCCTCTGCTCCCGCCGAACTGATCCTGGCCATTCCCGTGGGACCACCGGACACGGTGGAGCGGTTGAGCGCCGAGGCCGATCGAGTCGTTTGCCTGCACACCCCGGCCTGGTTCTGGGCCGTGGGAGCTTTCTACGAGGACTTCAGTCAGACCCCGGACGAGGAAGTGATTCGGCTGTTACAGGAGATGGCCGGCTAAGCCGCGCTCTGGTCCGAGTCGGGCACCTCGTTCGGAGGCGAGATTTCGGAGCCGACCATCACCTCCCAGCCGGTACCCTGCCAGGCCTCGATGAGACGGCGCAGGGTGGCGAACAGTAACCAGCTCAGCACGAAAGCCCACACCAGCACGACAAGGGCGCCCACAAGCTGCGCCTGAAACTGGCCCGGCCATTCCGGCTGGAAACCCGCTGCCGTCCACAGCCCGGAGACGCCCTGCCCGGCCACACCCAGATACTTATCCATTCCCACTCCGTTCCAGCCCTGACCGTAACGCCCATCAGCGAAGAGACCCACTGCCAGCAGCCCGATCAAGGCCGGCAAGCCATGGGCTGCCAGGGCAGCCGGGGCATCGTCCAGGCGCAACACCTGCTGGACGAAATAGTGCAGCAAAGGGAGGAGCAGACCGGCCAACGCACCGAGGAGAAGCGCGACCCCAGCAGGGATGAACGCCGCCCCGGCACTCGCGGCCACCAGCCCGGCCAGCGCTCCCCGAGGCGACATCAACACGTCGGGCGCGCCGGTGGCGAACCAACTGTAAATCACGGCCAAAGTCGCGCCGCCGGCAGCGGCCAGCGCCAGATTCACGGCGACCACAGCGGGAGAGAATTGCCCGGCTCTGAGCGCGCTCACGCCGATAAGCGGATTGCCGAAGGCCAGACCCAACCAGCCCACAAAGAGCAGCAATGAGCCCAGAATGGCCAGCAGCGGCAAGTGG
Organism: Anaerolineae bacterium; assembly: GCA_014360845.1. Lineage (GTDB taxonomy): Bacteria > Chloroflexota > Anaerolineae > JACIWR01 > JACIWR01 > JACIWR01. Next base: position 6,986 of record JACIWR010000160.1, on the reverse strand, counting down.
GCGGTGGGCATGGGCACGTAGGCCTCGCCTTCCTCCGAACCCGAAGCCTCCTCCAGTTCCCTGCGCAGGCCAAAGGCCGCCAGCCCGGCCAGAGCCACCATCGCTGCCAGGAGATTAGTCAGCCCGCCAGCGGCGAAATCCACGTAACCGTGGCCCAGTCCCAGGTTTTGCCCCAGGTTGGCCAGCCAACCGCCGCCCAGGACCCAGTTGCCGACCAGGGGGTAAATCACCGCCGACACCAGCAGCCCGCCCAACACGGGCACGAAAAAGGGCGTCCGGCGTCGCAGGGCCAGCAGCGGAACGAGCACCGCCGTGGTCACCAGGGGGAGCTGCGAGAAAAACAGAGCATAGGCCTCAGGAGTGGCCGCCGGACCGGCCAGGAAGTAACCTTTCAATCCCAATGCGCCCCAGCCGGTGCCCCAGGCCACATCCAGTGGCGACCATTCCCAGATCAGACCGCGCAACCCCGGCAACTCGGAGACGATGCCCACGCCGCCAAACTGAAAAGCGAACCCACAAGCCAGATAACCAAAAGCCGCCAGCCCCAGGGCCAGCAAAAAGTTCAGCCCCATGGAGGCCGCTTCTTTTTCGGGAGTGCCGCTGGCGGCGATCAGAGCCACCCCCACGGGGACGAGGAAGCCCAGCGCGCTTCCCAACAAGGAGACCACTCCATCGGCCTCGTCCGCCGCATTCAGGGCCGGGTCTGAAGCCCAGGCCGGGGTGGAAATCAGCAAGAACAGCGCTGTCGCGCCCAGCGCCACGATCAACATTTTGCCTTTAGACATGCCTGTACTCCGTCTCAGGTTCGGTGAATAAATGTGCAGCGGTGGTGATGTACCTATGTGGTGCGTGGTGCGTGGTGCGTGTCTACATATCGTGGCATAAAAGGAACTCTCAATGAACTACAACAACTGGCTGGCTTCTAGCGCTCCAGAATTCACCAACGACCCTCTTTGGCGGATGGAAGTTTACCGGTTCACCGTCTTTGCTGGTGCCCTGGCGTGGTCCGATGTATCCAAGTTAGCACAAGACAAGCGTACTGTCAGTCTGTCCAGCCAACTGTACCGCGCCGTCGGCTCCGTCAGCGCCAACATTGCCGAGGGTTACAGCCGCCGATCCGGTAAAGATTAAGCTCGCTTCTACAAATACGCTCTGAGTTCGGCCCGCGAGGCCCGTGGCCGGTATCATCAAGAGCGACACGTTCTTTCAGAGACCACCGCCATGCACCGCATTAGACTTTTAACCAGAATCATTCGCTTGCTGCTCACCCTTATCCCTGCCGAGCACGGCTATAAGCTGAAAGAAGAGTCAGCATCCTACGATGTGAGCCTGACAGACTTGCTCGACAATCCACCCATGCCATAGACGCGCAACACGTAACCCGTGACACGCCAATGATACCAGATTATCGCCAAACAGACAAACCGACCACGGCGCCGGTGAAATTACTGGCCGACGGGATGCTGGGTCGCCTGGCTAAATGGCTGCGCATCCTCGGCTTCGACACCCTCTACGACCCCTCCCTGGACGATCACGCCCTGCTGCGGCTGGCCCGTGCCGAGGGACGAATCCTGCTCACCTGCGACCGCGAACTGGCTCACCGCCGCGGGGCTCCATCGCTGCTTATCGAGAGCACGGATTTAGAATCCCAACTCCGACAGGTCATCCGCGATCTGCACTTGAGCCCGGACGCGGCTTTCTCCCGCTGTCCCGTGTGCAACACCCCCCTGGAAGCGCTGGAAAAAGAAGCGGTGCGAGACCGCGTACCCGCTCACGTGTTCAGAACCCACACCGAGTTCAGTCGCTGCCCCCACTGTGACCGCGTCTACTGGTCCGGAACACACCGTGCTCGCATGCTGGAGCTGATTTCCCGGCTGCAACACCCACCAGACCCGTGAGGTAAGGCAGACTCACAGCCATCAGCCCGATTGAAATCGCTCTCCGGTGCGCTGCGCGCCAGGTATCGGCCCAAGGCCCCAAAGGGCGATTTCCAATCTAGTCACCTGACAGTTTGAAGATGCCATTGCAGAAAGGTGCTCCGCGCCACCCTTGGGGCCGTAGTCATCCTGAGCGGAGTGAGTCCCGAAGCGGCAGCGGAGGGACGAACGTA
>JACIWR010000160.1:0-4866 GCA_014360845.1 Anaerolineae bacterium | reverse complement strand
CCTTCGACTCCGCTCCGCTCAGGATGCCCCTTCGACTCCGCTACGCTCCGCTCAGGATGCCCTTCGACTCCGCTCCGCTCAGGATGCTCCCTCGTGGCCGCGAGGCTGCTTCGGGGCCTCTTGCACCCTGCGCAGCGACACCTGGGCAAAACTGTCGGGTAGCTAGATTTCCAATCACTGCTGAACAGTTACCAGCCATTTATCTATCAGCCGGGTCAGCGTCCCATCATCGCGCATCTCCACCAGGGCGGCGTCTATGGCCTGCAACAGCGCTTTATCCTTCAAGCGCACGGCCACGACGTACAACTCATCACTCACCGGCTCTCCCACAATGCGCACTCCGCCTTGCGCCCGGATGAACTGGTAGGCGGAGATGGAGTCCACCAGCCCGGCGTCTACTTCCCCCTCTTGCACCGCCTGTAACACCTCGTCCGGCGCAGTGTAGGCGCGCAGGTCCAGATCGCGCAATCGCTTGCGCAACTCATGCCCCTGCACATCCCCTTCGGACCCGATCTCCACCCCCAGAGTGCGGCCCTTCAAATCGCTTATCTGGGCGATGTCTTCCTCACCCTCCCGCACCACCAGTACCTGACCGGCGTTGAAGTAGGAAATCGAATAGGCCACACGATCGGTCTGCCATGGGTCGTACACCAGGCCGGAGATGACCACGTCGAAACGCCCCGCTTCTAGGGCGTCGTAAAGCCCATCCCAGCCGGAGTTGACAAACTCAACCTCCACCCCCAAACGCTGGCCCAATTCGCGGGCCAAATCCACATCGAAACCGCGGATTTCCCCCGTGGTCTGGTCAATCTCTTCAAAGGGCGGATAACTGGCGTCCAGCCCGACCCGCAACACGCCTGCCTCTTTCACCCGCTCCAGGGACCGGTCCTCCTCACCCGGCCAGCGCAGACAGGCGAGCAGAGCGAGCACTGCCATCGCCAGAACCACCCACACCATCAACCGCCTCGTTCTCCACCCGCTCATCCCTCGGCTCCTCTCTCGCCTCGGGCGTAGAGCTGCACCTGGCGATAAATGGGCTTGGGATCGAAATCCGTCGTGACGAAGGTGAAGTAATCCTGATAACTCCGGGCCGGCCACGGGAAACGAAAGGCATAAGGGATCACAGCCAGACACCAATCCCACTCCCGCGCCGCCAGTTCGTAGGCTCCGATGGTGTATTCAATGCGTTGATAAGGGCGCACCCCCTTGGTCCAGCGCGGATGGTCATTCCACCCCCCCTCGGTGACCATGATGGGCTTGTGAGCGTCACCATTGCGCACCATCACCTCACGCAGGAGTTCTACCCGACGGAAATTGACCTTATCGGCGGCCGGCGGGTCGTCCACGGGGAATTTCCAGCCATAGGCATGGGCGGCCAGAATGTCGAAATAAGGGGCTGCCCCGGCATCGTACATCCCCTGCAGATAGTCCAGGTCGTTCATCCCCTCGGGATCGCCCGGCGGAGCCAGAGTCGGGGCCAGTGCTCCGGCCAGTACCTGCACCTGCGGATCGGCCTCTTTGGCCCGCTCGTAGGCGACGCGCAGCAAAGCGGTGTATCCCGCCGGGTCCACCGGCTGGAAACCCCATTCCAGTCCCAGATTGGGCTCGTTCCAGATGATGACATACTGCACCCGCCCGCGAAAATGACTGACGAAAGCGTACACGAAGTCGCCGAAGTCGTCATAATGGGATTCGTCCAGATAGGAGAAAGCGCTATCCTGAGGTCGCGCCCACTCCGGTACATACCCCAGGCGGGCCACAACGGTCAACCCCTGACGGCGGGCGTGATCCACCACCATATCGGGGTGAGACCAGTCGAAGACGCCCTTTTCGGGCTCGTAGTAGGCCCAGGGAAAGTACTCCACAATCCAGGTCGCGCCCATCTCGCGCACCATTTCCAGAGTGCGCTTGATTTTCCACTCCTCAACCTCGTCGGTGAGCCGGGTGTGCACTCCTATCTTGGGATTGATGGTTTCCACATGCCTCTGCGGCCCCAGGGTGACCAGGGGTTGCGGCGGTCGCACTCCCAGGATCAGGAGCAAAGCTATTGACAGGAGCTGTATCCCTGTCCACGCGCGGTGCAAATTCGCCATGTGTATCGTCCCTATCATCGGGGGGGTGCGTCAGTTTTGGGGTGAGTTTGCGGGTTTTCCAGCCCGCTCGGGCAACATCACCGTAGGGCGGGTTGGGCTCGGCTGAGAACGCACCGCCGTGAAACAGGCGGTGCTGGGTGTGGGAGGAAGAAAGCCCTACCCGCCACCTCCTTGGAGTTCGGACAAGCCCTTGTCCCTTGTTACCTGGCGAAGCTGTCACCGACCCCTCACTGCGTGAGGGGCTTGTGGTGAAGAAGCTCCACTGCTTGATGCCCATGGGGCGACCGGCTAGTCGCCCCTACTTGCCCTGACGTAGCGGCGGGCGGCCCTTCGTCAGAGCTCAGGACAAGCCCTTCGATTCCACTCAGGGCGCAGCCCTTCGATTCCACTCAGGGCGCAGCAGCGGTCGGCCGCTACGGGACAAACCTGTCCCCAAACTGAAGCGCACCCATCATCGGGTAATGAATTGCCAACTCTTTCAGGTTGTGATAGAATTTAATTACCAGTTCAACAAGGAGAGGAGGTGAGTTTGCATGACGACCTTCGTACTGCTTTCCAAAGTATCCCAGGCCGGGGTACGAGACATGAAATCGCTGGCGACGCTGGACCGCGAACTGGATGCCCAGATAAAAGCGCAGAACTTGAAGGTCAAGCGGCTGGCCAGCTACGCGCTCTTGGGGGCGTATGATTTCCTCCACATCTTCGAAGCGCCGGATGCTCGCACAGCCACCAAGGTTGCCCTGATCGCCAATGCCTTCGGGGTGACCACAACGCAGACCCTCACCGCTATCCCCTTCGAAGAATTCCGCGAGCTGACGGAAGAGATGCCGCAGCGCAGTGCCCAATGAGCGCAACTCCTTTTCAGGGGTTGCGCTCATTCAAGGTGACTATCCTACAGCCCGTCGCGCCGGCGGACTCTGCTGCATTTCTTATTCCGCCGGCGTTTGCCGTGAGATGAGTGGCAACACCAGCAGCGCCACTACCCCCAGCCCGACGATGGCGATCAACTTGTACAACCGCGAGGAAAGCGTCAGGGCCAACACTCCAAAAGCGGCACTGAATCCCCAATACAAGCCGACGATCTGGCGCTGGGAGAGTCCCAGCTCCAGGAGACGAAAATGCAGATGCCCGCGGTCGCCTTGGGCGATGGGCCGTCTCCGACGCAGGCGGGAAAAAATCTGCCAGGCCACGTCCAGGATAGGCACACCCACCACCAAAAGGATCGTGGCCACCCTCGCCCCGGCTATCAGCGAGAGCGCAGCCAGAGCAAACCCCAAGAACAGGGCCCCACAACTGCCCATAAACACCCGCGCCGGGTGAAAATTATAAGGCAGGAAACCTAGCGTCGCCCCCAAAAGGGCCAAAGGCAGAAGGGCCACGCTGTATTGCCCCTCGCGCAGCATGTGCAGGGTCAGCACGGCGGCGGTAATGGCAGCCACACCTGCGGCCAGACCGTCCAGCCCGTCGAGAAAATTAACCGTGTTCATCATCCCCACATACCAGAAGAGGGTAAAGCCGATAACCAGCGGCCAGGGGAAGACGGTCAGCTCGTTGGTAAAAGGATTCATCACCCGCTCGATGAACACCAGGCCAGCTATGGCGATCAGCGCGGCGATAATCTGTCCCAGATAAAGCCAGGCGGGACTCAGTTCGTAACGGTCATCGAACAGACCGAAAATGAAAATAAACGCCGAGCCGACAAGAAGAGCTGTCAGGCGGGTCATCTCCTTGGGATCAGGCCCCAGAGCGCCGGGAGGCAGCCAGGAGCGCAGCGGCAGGGAGATCAGAATCGCGGCGGTGAAAGCCAGATACAGGGCCACCCCGCCCAGACGCGAGATGACCCCCCGATGCCGCCGTCGCCCGCCGGGACGGTCTGCGATTCCATAGCGCAGTCCCAGCCGACCGGCCAAAGGGGTGATGATCAGGGCCAGGCCCCAGGCGGTGACAAACACCACGGCGAATGGCATCCAACCGTTCATAGTCTCATCACAGTTCGGACAAATTCAGCGCCATCTCACCGGACTCCGAGGTCCCTTGCAGAATGGACTGCGGTGTCGGTGATAGCGGTGCCGTTGCCGACTGGCCGGGACTCTGTAGACACCCAATGATGACCAGCACCAGCAACAGCAACAGGGTAAGCACGACTCGTTTGAGCATGATTATCCTCCGAGGTTATTGACCCCGAGGTCTTTGACTCACCCCCTCAGGGCAGTGCAAGTTGATACAGTGGTACAGCGTCATTGAAGTATCGCTGACCGTCGTATCCTACGGCCGGCAGCCGTTCCCCTGTGAGCGGATCGTATAACCCCACAGCCAGGGTGTACTCGCCAGCGGGCAAATCCGCCGGGATAAGGACGCTTTTCTCATCGCGAATGCGGTCCCCTACCTGCCAGAAATTGGTCGGCACGTAGTTATGCACCGGGGGACCGTCGTCCTGGGCCACCGGCGGCCCTCCCCCAGGAGCATAGAGATGCACGAAGACGGTGTAAGGCTGGAGTGGAGCCTGTAAGCAGCGCCAATCCAGGGTGACCTGCAGAGTGCCGTCCTCGTCCCGCACCTCGTAATCGGCCAGGGCTATGCCCTCCCCAAACGTGACCCAGCCCGCAGACATCCCCTCCGGTTCCCGACCCGTCTCCCAATGCCCGGAGAGGGGGAAGAGCCGCCAGGAAGCCAGATCACACAGGTAAACGTAGTCCTCGCTCAGAAAGCGACGCACTTGTTCCAGAGTGACCTCCTGACCATAAGTTTCCCAGCCCGGGGCGAAAGCCGCCGC
>JACIWR010000016.1 GCA_014360845.1 Anaerolineae bacterium | reverse complement strand
AGTCCTCGCTCAGAAAGCGACGCACTTGTTCCAGAGAGACCTCCTGACCATAGGTTTCCCAGCCCGGGGCGAAAGCCGCCGCCGTGACTCCCATCGCCGGGCGTTTAGGTCCTCCATGGACAGCGATGAAATCGGACACGCTGGCGTATTGGGGGAAAGCCAGCGCCCCGCTGGGACCGTAAGGGAAGGGATTGGGGCACGTCTCCTGCTCCTCGCCGGCGGAGCTGAAATACAATGGCAAATTGATGTAAACCAGCTCCTTGTCCGGTGGGGCCGCCGTCGCTGCATCGCTTATCATGTGCATCAGTTCGGTCACGCGCAGATAGAAGCCTTGACGACAGAGGACGAAATCCACGTCAAAGCGCAGCAGGGCCAAGACCAACACCGCCAACACCAGATAAGTCCCATACTTGAGCCAGCGAGAGCGGTTCTGCACCAGGCGGACCATTCCCAGCCCTGCCGTACCCCACAGCAGCGAGGTTCCCACCGCCGTCAGATAATACAGGCGAGGGCTGCCACTCACATAAGCGCCCTCCAGGAACAAGACGGCGGGCAAGGCCGTCAGCAAAGCCAGCACCAGGGTCAGAACGAACAGACCCCTCAGGCGCGAGAGATGAGCGAGCAGATAAACAGCGCCCAGGCCCACCAGACCCACCGCCAGCAAAGCGACCTCCCGCCCCATCCCCCATCGGGCAGCGAGAGATACCGCCAGGGGAGCGACGGGGTGGACAATGGCCTGGAAGAAATGCAGAGCACTTATCCACATAGAGGATAGTGGCTGAAGGAGCGAGTCATCGAGAGGTGACCTGGGCATTATCAGCCACAGACCAAAGAAAAGCACACTTTCCAGAAAGAAAGTCAACGCACGGCGGTTGAAAGGCTGACCACCGCTCCAGGCCAGGGTTTCCCAGGCCAAAATCAACAGCGGAGCGATAGCACCATTCTCGTGGGTGAACACGGCCAGAACCAGAGTAAGGTGGGCGCTTCCCAAAAGGACGGTCGAGTTCCGCTGCTTGCTTTCGTGATAGAGCAGCAAGGTGACCAGAATCAAAAAAGTGACCAGCGGATGGAACAGCGCCCCTGCGTAGCCCACGGCTTCGTAGCTAAAAGGGAAACAGGCAAAGAGCAATCCGGCGAGGAGCGCGTAGCTCTTCTCTCGCGTCAGAGCGTAGCCCAGCATCCAGACCAGGGCGCAGTTAAGAGCATGGAACAGCACATTGAGCAGATGAAAGCCCAACGGTTCATACCGCCCCAGCAAGGCGTACAAGGCCTTCCACAAAACGAAAGTCAGGGGGCGGTAAAAGGGATAGCCGGAAGCAGAGGTGAACAATCTGAGCAGAGAGCGGTGCTCCATCCAGCTAAAATGACCGGTGGGATCATCGTTGAAAAAACCGACTTGGGTGGAGGGGGCATATAATGCGTAGACCACCGCAGCCAAAGCTATTAGGTGAATGATGGGCTGCCGGGTCAGGCTCTGGATACCTTTCCACTGGCGTTGGAGCATAAGTCTATTCTTACCTGCAGGCGATTTTAACCTGTGCCAAACTGGCGATCGCCGGCATCGCCCAGGCCGGGGACGATGTAGCCGATTTCATTAAGGTGATCGTCTACCGCCGCCACGTGAATGTCCACGTCGGGATGAGCTTCGGTCAGCGCTTTGATGCCTTCCGGCGCGGCGATGATGCCCACGAACTTGATGCGCTGTGCTCCCCACTTTTTCAGGATATTCGTCGTGGCTACAGCGGAGCCGCCAGTGGCCAGCATGGGGTCCAAGATCAAACACACCTGCACGGTGGGGTCCACGGGTAGTTTGTTGTAATACTCTACTGGGCGCAGGGTGCGCTCATCGCGATAGAGGCCAATGTGCCACACCTCAGCCCCCGGCATCATCTCCCAGATGCCCTCCACCATGCCCAGCCCGGCGCGCAAGATGGGGACCAGCCCAATCTTCTCCTTGAGGGTATACCCCTGGGTTTCGCCCATGGGAGTCACCACATCCACGGGCTCCAGAGCCAAGTCGGCAGTAGCCTCATAGGCCAGGAGAATGGCCAGCTCGCGGACCAGCTCCCGAAATTTCTTGGGCTTGGTCTTCTCATCCCGCAGTAAGCTGAGTTTGTGCAGGATGAGAGGATGATTGGATACGTGCACTCGTTCCACTACCCTTGCCTCCTGGAAAAGCAATGACTTTTTCTACCTGTGCGGTTGGTAGGACAACTGCTCGCAGTTGTCCTACAGCTCTCCGCGTTTTGCATGTGTGCTCAGTATACCAGGACGGGTAGACAAGACCTCGTTGTCTACCCGTCCATTCCTGCGCGACATTGCGGAGGCCGTCCCCTACTTCTCTCCACAAAGGGCTAACAGCCTCTCCCATTCTTCATCAACTTTGGCCTGCAACTCTTCGACCACGTGCTCGAATTGGGGAGTGAACAGGTGACGGAACCGTCCCTGCATCTTCAACCAGTCTGTGACCGGGCGTTTCTCCTTGGGCTTGTAGTTCAAGGTCCATTCCGTGCCGTTGCGCACTTCGTAAAGAGGCCAGTAGCACGTCTCCGCCGCCACTTTGGCCACTTCGATGCTCATGCTGGGATCGTGTCGCCAGCCGCGAGGGCACGGGGAGATAACGTTGATAAAGGCCGGGCCGTCCGCCTCCACTGCCTTGCGCGCCTTCTCCATCAGGTCGCGCCAGCGGTGCGGGCTGGCCTGAGCCACGTAGGGAATGTCGTGAGCAGCCATGATCCTGGTTAACGGCTTGCGCCACTGGGTCTTGCCGGGAAGCACCTCACCGGCGGGAGAGGTGGTGGTATGCGCTCCCAGGGGAGTAGCCCCAGAGCGCTGGATACCGGTGTTCATGTAGGCTTCGTTGTTCAGGCAGATGTAGATGACCTTGTGGCCTCGCTCAAAAGTGCCCGAGATCCACTGCAAACCGATGTCGTAGGTCGCTCCATCGCCGCCGATGGCCAGGAACTTGATGTTCTTATCCTCGATCTTTCCCTGGCGCACCAGCGAGCGGTACATGGCTTCCGCCCCGGCGGCAGTAGTTGCCGCGTTCTCGAAGGCACTGTGTATCCACGGCACCCGCCACGAAGTCCAGGGGTACACCGAGGTAGCGACCTCCATGCATCCCGTGGCCGTGGCGATGACGATGGGCTCCTCAATGGCGTTCACAATCTGGCGGATAATCGTCGGTTCCGCACAACCCGCGCACAAACGATGTCCAGGAACCAGGCGTTCCTCTCGTGTACTTGCTAATTCTTTCAATTTGATGGCCATTTCGTTCCTCCGCTATTCTCTTAGCCCCAGATAGCGCACCAAATCGCCCCGCTCGCCCGTCTCGGCGATGCGCAGCAGATCCTGTGCTACTTGCTCAATGTAAGCCGGGATCACATCGCGGCCACCCAGTCCAAAGATGTAGTCCACTGCCAGCGGCCCGCGCCCGTTACCATAGGAGTACAGAGCCGCACAGAGTTCCAGGAACAGGGGACCGGCCCCGTCCATCGCTCCAAAGGAGACGGAGCGGTCTAGCACGGCGACGGCTTTGACGTCTTTCAGGGCCTCGGTCAACTCCCGCGCCGGGAAGGGGCGGAAGACGCGAGGCTTGATCAAGCCGATTTTGACACCTTTTTTGCGCAGGGCTTTGACCACCGTGCGCGCTGTGCCCGCGGTGGAACTGAGAACCACGATAGCTACTTCGGCGTCATCCATTTCGTAGGGATCAAAGATGCCATACTTGCGGCCCGTCAGCTTGCCATACTCCTCGCCCACTTGGACGATGATGGGCATCGCCTTGCTCATGGCATCGGTCTGCTGCCGCTTGTGCTCGAAGTAGAAATCATAGAAGTCCCATGCACCGTAGGTGGCCGGATGGTCCACGTCCAGCAGCGAATGCTTGGGCTGGTAAGTGCCGATGAATTTCTTGGCCTCGGCGTCGTCCAGTATCTCCACCCGCTCCACGCCGTGACCGGTGATAAATCCGTCCTGCATACTCATCACCGGGAGGAGCAGGTCCGGGTGCTCGGCGATGCGCACGGCCTGCAGAGTGTTGTCGTAAGCTTCCTGCGCTGTCTCGGCATAAAGCTGGATCCAGCCAGCATCGCGCGCCCCCATGGAATCCGAATGATCGCAGTGGATGTTCAGCGGGGCGGAAAGAGCGCGGTTGACCACGGACATGACAATGGGCAAACGCATAGAAGCGGCGACGTACACCACCTCCCACATCAGCGCCAGCCCGGCAGAGGCGGTCGCGGTCATCACCCGCCCGCCTGCCGCCGCCGCACCGATGCAGGCGCTCATGGCCGCATGCTCGCTCTCCACGGTCACGAACTCGGTATCCACTATACCATCGGCGACGTACTGGGAGAAGTTCTGGACTACCGCTGTCTGGGGGGTAATGGGGTAAGCGGCCACCACGTCAGGGTTAATCTGACGCATGGCATTGGATACAGCCTGAGCCCCATCCAGGGCCTTGACGATTGATTTTGCCATGATCTTCCTCCTACCAACCCTCGAACTCGGTCTCCGGCACCATCTGGATGACTTTACCCATCTGGCCGGTGTACTCGTGAGGTTCTTTGACGTTCACAGGACATTCCTGAGCGCAGATCCCGCAGCCCTTGCAGTGATCATAATCGAACCCCACCACTTTGCCATCCTTGACCAGGATAGACGAGTCGGGGCAGTACACCCAGCAAATCATGCAGTGGGTGCATTGCTTCATATCGCGGATGGGCCGGAAGCTACGCCATCCACCGGTGATGTATTCTACGGAATTGCCGGCCTCGTAGACCACACCGCCCCACGAGGCTTCTTTCCAGGTTGCTTCTAAGTTTGGCATTTGTTCCTCCTCAAGTACTAGCCCTCAACCACTTCTTCATACGCGCGCTTGACGGCGGTCACATTGGCTTCCACTACCCGCTCGGTAAGCTTCGCGCCCAGTTTCTCGCGTACGAGATGGATCACACTATCTAGCTGCACCATGCCCGTAGCTCTGACCACTGCGCCCAGCATCAGGGTACTGGGGATGTCACGTCCCAGGGTATCCATGGCGATCTTGGTGGCGTCCAGGGTCCACACCTTGCCCGTGTGGAAATTGAGTTTTTTGCGGATCTGAGCCGGTGTCTCCGGCGTGTTGACAATCAGTGTACCCTCGGGTTTCAGCCCCTCGGTCACGTCCACCACGCCCAGGAGATTGGGATTGACCACGATCACCACATCGGGGTTCAGAATCTGGCAGTGAAAGTCAATGGGCTCGTCGCTAATGCGCGTATACGATTTGACCGGTGCTCCCATTCGTTCCGGGCCGTAATCGGGGAAGGCCTGGAAGTATTTGCCTTCGTCCAATGCGGCCTCGGCCAAAAGTTCGCCGGCTGTCACCACCCCCTGTCCGGCGCGGCCATGCCAGCGGATTTCCACGAGCTTATTCATACTGACCTCCTTAAAGTGTTTCAATGCCTGGCTCAAAATACCCAAAAAATGGGTTAGCCATTCCTCTCGACAGAGCGGCTAACCCCAACTAATCTCGGATTCGACGTTGACGTCCGGTCATCATCACCCCCATCTCTCACACGGTGGCGCTATTTTAGCACTAATCGGCCTGGTTGTCAAAGAAGCTTTTCCCGCAAGTGCTCCAACCTCTCGCGCCGAGGGCAAAGGGCCAGCTCGCCGCACCCTCACGGAATCCTCACCTGACCGCCCTCGATGATGATCCGTATTTCCTCTGCCGGATCATGGGCCGAGCATTCGTGGACGTGACCAACGCTTCCTGCCGGTGCCATGCTAAAAGCCTCCACCACCAAGGAGTAAGTGCCATCGAGAATCTCGCTCAGGGCGAGACCCCTGTCCTCGGGGCTTAAGTTCTGGCGGTCAAAGGGAATGAGGTGAGACGTCTCGACCAAAGGCCGGTCAACGCTCTGCCAGCCGTACACCATCTCTCCTTTCTCACTGACGAGAGAAATCTGGTAGAAACCCAAAGGCGGCGAGGCGCTGGGTTCGAAAGCGCCGGGAATGACCGGCGTCGGAGCCCAAGAAACCAGGAGGCCGTCCTCGAGGACCTCGGCTCGAACCTCGGTGGGCGGGTCTGGCTCGTTGCCGCCGACGTACACATCACTGACCATGCCTCCAGGTAGCGGCGTGCCGTCAGCATCCAGGGCGGTGAAAACGTAAATTCCCCCGGCCTGGGGCAGCCCCGGGATGCGGGCGAAAAAGCGGGGTTCTGGCCTGTAGATGTCGCCGTAACGCTGCAGGACGACGGTTTCTCCGCTGGGGAGCTGGACCGTCACGCTTGCCACCTCACCGTCCCGCACGAGGGCGTCCAGACAGGTCTCCGGGTGGCGAGAAGCCGGGTCGCCGGCCGGACCGCTCAAGTCGGCATACACATCGCACCATACGCGCAATTCCGGCTCGGGCGGCGATGGGATTGGGTGAGGCATCTCGCCCTCGCTGGCCCACAGCCGCCGCTCATCGTCGCTCATCGGCTCCGGCGGGGTCGGCGGCTGGCCCGCTTTGACCGTCGCCTGCTGTCCGGCCACCACGGTCACACTTCGCTCCTGAGCCGTGAGCACGGCCTGCCCTTCTGCCACCGAGAGCAGCGTCTCCCCATCGGCTACCCGTACGCTGAAGCGCGTATCGCGTACCGCTGCTACTGCGCTACCCGTTTCCACGGTGAACTCATGGGGCTGATCGGTGGTCACATGCGCCCACAACCGTCCGCTTTCCAGGAAAAGAGCCGTCACCAGCCTCCCCTGGCGCGTGACGCTCTCCTTGACGGTGAAGATGCTCTCCGCCGAAAGGCGTACTATGCCCTCCAGCAGCTCCAGCCGCGCCGCCGACTCTGTGCCGGTGCGCACCTGCCCACCGCCGTAGATGTTCATGCCCACCTGGGCCGGCTGCCAGTCGTCCCTGGGACGCGGGTGGGCGTCCACCTGATTGATGGCCTCAATGACCGTGGCCGGACGCTCCTGGCCTCCGGTTGGCAGGAGGAAAAAGAGGGCAATAACCCCTATGGCCCCCAGCACCAAAGCGCCGGTGATCCAGAATCTCTTGTGCATGCTACACCTCTCCGCTCCTCAGCCCCAACACGCGGTAAACTCGAATCGGTTCCGCTTTGCCCTTAGCGTGTAGGGGAGGTATGTTCGGGTCCACCTGCACGTGGTTTTTCACCTGTTCGTAGGTGGCCTGGGTGATCAGAATGGTGGCTTCGGGTAATCCGCTGTCGCCCTCCTGGGCGATGCGACGGGCCAGCACTTCTTTGGTGTAATCCTGCACCCGCGAGGCGGTGTTGACCGCGTCGCCGATGACGGTGTACTCCACGCGGCGACCTCGTCCCACGATGCCGTCCGTCAGCGGCCCGCTGTGGATGCCGATGCCGATGCGCAGCGGACGCTCGTCACGCAAGGGCCAGACTTCGTTCAACTCCGGCAACAGGGCTGCCATGCGCAAAGCGGCTCTCACGGCCAGCAGCGCATGGTCGGGCGAACGCTCCGGGGCACCGAAGAGCACCAGCAAGCCATCTCCCAGCATTTTATCCAGCACGCCTTGCTCGGCGAAGATGGCCTCGACCATGGCGTCGGTGTAGCGGTTCAGGAAACTTATCACTTCTGCGTTGCGCCCGGCCCGCGTGAGCTGCTCCGTGGCCGAGGTGAAGCCCCGTATGTCGGAGAAAAGCACTGTGGCCTCAATCTCGGAACGGTCCTCGGCCAGCAGGTCCTCCCAGTGCTCCAGGACAGCGCGCAGGCGGTCGGGGGCCATGAAGTGCTGGAACCTATCCCGCAGACGGCGTTTCTCCCGCTCCTCGATCACCACCCGCTCCACCAGTCCGGCCGTGGTGACCAGGGCGACCAGACCCACGGGGGGGACGAGGGGCAGCCACAGGTTGCCAAAGGCGAAAGCCAGAAAAGCCAGAGTCAGGTAGATGACCACCAGGGCAGTGATAAGCGACAGGGCAGTCAGCGGCTTCAGTCGCCAAAAAGCCAGGATTGTGACCAGCGCCCCCAAACCCATGAGCAGCCAGGAGACCGCCGTTGACGGACGACGAAGGGGATCACCGGAGAGCAGGGTGGCCAGGGCGTGGGCCTGAACCTCCACACCGGGAGTCCCCACGGTTGCGCCGCTTGAAGTTTTGCGAAAGGGAGTGAGATACACATCGTGCTCCAACAGCGTCGTGTAACCGATGAGCACGATTTTGTCGGTGAAAGTGCTGGGCGGCACCTCCCCGTTGAGCACCTGGTACATGGGGACCTGGGTGAAGGTCTCGGCGGGCGGGCCGCGGAAGTTGATGAGCAAGCTCATATCCGCGCCGACGGAGTAAGTCCGCGAGCCCAGAGTCACCTGCCCCCGATGGTACTGAAACGATCCGGCGGGCAGGCCCTGATATAAGCGGGCCATCTCGAAGCTGAGAGCCGGTCGCCACTCATCCAGGAAATACTGCTGAAGGGGCACGCGCCGGGCGACAGCATCCCGGTCCAATTGCACATTGGCCAGGCCGGTGGCCGCCGCAGCCTCTGCCAAAGGCGACACCGGAGGGGAGTAAGTCACATCGGTGTAGCCCCGTCCCCGCTGCACCGAGAGATGGCTGGACAGCACCACATTCCCCGCCTGCCGCAGCGTTTCGGCCAGGACCTCGTCGCCGCCGGGGTCGCGCCCTGGTGTGTCGAAGACGACATCCACCCCGATCACTGCCGGATGGCCGGCAGCGATGGCTGCGATGAGACGGGCGTACTCGGCGCGGGGCCAGCTACGCACGTTTTGCTGCAACTGCTCGAAAGATTCGTCATCAATGGCGACGATGACGATGGGCACATCGGTCGGGCGGGAGCCGCGCAACTGAAAACGCAGGTCGTAAGTGGTCAACTCCAGCACCTCGCTGAGACCGGAGACGCTGGCGAGGACGGCGATAAGGCACACGGCCAGGCTCAAAAGCGCCATCCGCCCCAGGCGCGCGCCCCGGCGCGCTGTCGAGTCGGTCTTTGCCATATTTCTCCCCTCCCGTGCCCGATGTGCGACGGCGACTCTCGTACTCGTCGCTATTCCTGGGACGCAACCGTGTCGGCGTAAACGCCGCGGTACTCCGGCGGCAGCATGGCCGCCAATCGCCGCATCAACAGCTCGGTATACTCCTCTAGCTGGGGGCCGCGCAACCGCTCTGAGAGCGACCACTCCATCGGTTTCCCTATCTCGATTCTGGCCTGTCCCCGGCGGAAACGTTTGAGCGCAGCGGCGATTTTCTCCGTGCCGGTGATGGCG
The DNA here is from genome assembly GCA_014360845.1 of Anaerolineae bacterium. GTDB lineage: Bacteria > Chloroflexota > Anaerolineae > JACIWR01 > JACIWR01 > JACIWR01. Next base: position 13,033 of record JACIWR010000016.1, on the reverse strand, counting down.
ACCGGTACGATTTTGGCTCCGCTGCGGCTGGCCAGATACACCGCGCCCGTCTTACCCCGCTGCAGCGCACCGGTTTTACTGCGCGTCCCCTCCGGGGCCATGCCCAGGCATCCACCCGCCCGCAGCACCTCCAGCGCCTGCTGCAGGGCTTTGCGGTCCACCTCTCCCCGGCGGATCCAAATCGCACCCATGGAGGCCAGCAGCGGGCCGAAAAGGAGATGTCGCCGGTACTTGTTGGCCGCCAGAACGGTGATGTGTCTGGGCACGGCGATCAGCAGCAACGGTGAGTCGAACCAACTGAGATGATTGGGGGCGATAATACACCCTCCCTCCAGGGGCACGTTCTCCTGGCCGACGATCTCCACTCGAACCAGGATTTTGGCCAGCAAGGCGATAATCCAGCGCACCAGTCGGTAGTACATGCTCTCCTCTCCGTCCAGTTTGTAGTCAATCAACAACTGTAGTGCTCAGGGCTGAGTCTCGTCATCAAGCCGGTAACCCTGCACCTGCACGGTGTAGCGATCAATCCCCTCCCCCATAGGCGAGAGGGAAGCGGTGAAAGTCGCACTGGCCCCCGGGGCCAGCACGCTGGTTTGCACCTCGACCTCGCGCACGGCCACCACATGGCCCCGCTCATCGTAGGCGGTGATCACCGCTTCGATGTCGGTGGCCCGTTCCTCGCCGATATTACGCACCCGACCGTTGACGATGAATTGTCGCCCTTGCGCCTGCCCCGCGTGCTCGCTCACTTCCAGGTCGCGGTAGCGGCTGCCCTGGTAGGTGGAAGGTTCAGCGCTGAGAGCGATCACCTGGTAGGCGGCGTAAGCGGTGGGCGGCTGGGCGAAAAGCGCGGCGAAGGGCGCTGTTCCGCCCGCGGGAATGATGTCCAGAGCGGTGAAGGCCGTGGCGGTGGATAACAACGTATTGGCCGAGTTGTACAGCGAGACCTGCACCTGCACATACTCGATGTCCATCCCGGCCAGATTGCGCACCTCTCCCAGGCACCACAGACTGCCCACCGGCGTTTCGTGAAAGCCGAGATGCTCGATAGACACGGGCAACGGCGTCGGTGTGGGGGTGGGCGGCCCCTGTTCTTCATCGCCCTCTTCACGGGGGATGAGCAACTTCTGCCCGATTTGCAGCCGGCGCGGGTCGTAGACCTCGTTGGCGTCCATCAGCGCCTCGACCGCGATCCCGAACTGGGCGGCGATGCCGCTCAACGTATCCCCTTTCTTCACCGTGTAGATGATGGGGGTGGGAGTCGGTGTGGGGCTGAGGGTAGGGGTCGGCGTGGCCGGAGCGGGTGTGGAAGTCGCGCGCGGGGCCACGGTGTTCAAATGCACATCTTCCGTAGCCGGTGGCGGGGTCGGCGTGGGCAGGGTAATAATCTGCCCGCAGCCCAGCAAAAGGACAAATACTCCTAGCAGAAACCATTTTCCCGGTCGAAGGCGTTTCTCGGTTATCATCTCAGACTCAAGACACGGCGATGTTACACGATGCTCGATCAACGACACTCTTGCTCCTGTGGCACAAATGAACGCGAAATAAGGGATTTGGGCGCTGGGGCCTTTTCTTCACCGCAGAGCACGCAGAGTCTGCGGTGATTCTACAGTATCTTCTCAATAGTTTTGACCTGTGCAGTAGGTCGGGCCCCTAGCCCGACGCGGAGGCGGCGGGGCGAGGCCCCGCCCTACCGCGGGAACCAGGGTGCGCGGTATCTTCTCAATAATTTGGGGTAGGGGCAGGTCTTGCACCTACCCGCCTGGGCGACCGCAAGGGTTCGCCCCTACATTTTGAGAAGATACGGTGCGTGTTTCCGTAGGTCGGGCCCCTGGCCCGACGCGGATGCTACCCAAATTCGACAAAGGCCAGCAAGGCAATTCCAATCACCGGAACAGCTCACGCAGAGCCCCGTGGTGGTGATGGAGCAGCCAAACGACGATCCAGCCAAACACGAAATTGGAAGATGTGACTTCGACGAAATGAACCATCCGTATTTCAGTGGGCATGATTTCTGAGGGGATCAGGAGCAAGGATCCCATCAACACTGCGAACAAGCTTTTTAGCTCCAGCTAGGCCAGGTTAGGACAACTGCTCGCAGTTGTCCTCCTCCGCGAGTTCGGAGAGCCAGCCTGGCTCCGCCGGGCCGAGCGAACCACAGGCGAAGCAATCCCCCCTCGCCTTGGGGAGATTGCTTCGCCGCCCACGATGGCTCGTAATGACCGGCAAGGACCTCTCAGACCCCCTTACTACGAGTGACTGACCCGCTCGATACGGACCCGGTCTCCATCTCGCACCTTTTTGAAAACGAGGGGGTCGCCATCCACATGACCGAAGACGTTGACCGGGCTGGCAGGGCGGATTTCATCCTGCGTGCTGACCGGCGTAGGGCCGAAGAAGATGCAGAAGGCCGTGCCAGGCGGCCAATAGCCCAGATCACCCAGGGAAACCACAGCGCGGGCGTTTTCTGCTTCCAATTGTACGGGAATGCTGAAGTAGATTTCGTCGCCCCAGGTATTGGCTCGCCCCTCGATAGGCAGCGCCTCCCAGATGGCCTCCGCTGTCTTTGTCTCTTCCAGGGTGGCAGTGGTCGTCACTTCACCGGCCGTGATGCGGATTTGGCGCATGGTTCACCTCCTCGCGGGCACTTTCACGTGACTATTTCCACGTTCAGCGCTTGCAGTACCGGCTGGATGGGGTTGATGAAGGTAGTGTTGTACGAGCCAGCGAACAGCAATCCCACCACGAACCCGTCCTCTGTTAACACGGCGGAACCGGAGTCACCGCCCTGGCTCATCGGTCCGGCTGCGAGCTGGCCGCTGAAGGTGGCTATCTGACCGTCGTAATCCACCTGCACGGTGACGTCAATTTGAGTGATGCGGTCGTGAGTCAGACCGGTGGTGCGTCCGCTCTTTTGGATGGCCATGCCCAGCTCGGCTTCTTTCACACCCTTGGGTACGCCGATCTCCAGAATCTCTTTGGTGACCAGGTCGGGGGACAGGGGCTTGGCCAGGGCCGCGTCTATCTGGTTGATCCCCGCCGTCTGGCGCACGGCTATGACGCGGTGATTGGAGCCCGCCGCCCGGGCCAGGGCGTTAAGCACGGCCTCGGTGTTCTGTGCCCACGGGCATTGGGCCGGTTCCTGGCCGAAGTCAATAGGCACGAAGTCGAAGAGGGTAGCAATCTGGTCCGCTTCGGTGCCCCCGTCGTAGCGGCCCGGCTGGATGATGGCATCACCGATTTGGGCTTTGTTGGAGTTGGCCAGCACGTGATTGTTGCTCAGGATGAAAATCTCATCCCCACGCCGCACCAGGCAGCCGATGGTGCCTGCCGTCACGGCCACGTGTCCTACCGAGACCCCACCAGGGGCGGGCCGCCATTTGTCCTGGTGGCTCTGCAAGGCTCGCACCACGCCGACCTCCACGACATCGGTTTGCACTTCCCCCAGCTTCTGGGGCACGATATCCTCCGCTGCCAACTGGGCCTTGGGTAGCTTCTTGGTCACAGAGACGACCACGCACGGCTCTTCGGTCATCTGGCCCCCGCGTTCTTTAAATCCCACCCCGACGCCTACCACGTTGCGCCTGCTGAGCAACTGGTCTACATGGGCGCCCTTGGCGTCAAGCGCAGCTCCTACTCCTGCAATCAGTGCCATTGTCAGACCTCCTTCTGAGTTAAGCACAGGGAAGGCTGGTTCTAGTCCAGAGCTCGTACCTCCCCCACTTCGCGGACATCCACAGGTATGCCCTCGATTTGTGCCGGGATGACTTCCTGCGGGGCGAGTTGGCTGCGGGGCACCTTCCGACGCACCATCACGATCAGTCCCAACTGGTCGGTGATCTTACCCCCCACCTCACGGTAGCCGATTCCCAGCCCGACTACGTTTGGTTTGCTCAAAAGCTCCTGTTCGTATCTGGCTTTGACGTCTTTTATCTGCTCTACACTGACAGGTTCCACCATTTCCCCCTCCTTCCGGCCTGGCTCCCACTGCCCTGTGGCAAAAAGCTCCGGCCTGCACGCGGCTTCTGCCGGTTTCTGACCCTGGGGTGGCACCGCCATTACTCGCCGCCTGGTAGCGCACCACCTGCCTGGAGGAGCAGGGCCAGTCTGGTCTTCGCCAGCACGTAGAGAGCATCGTCACCGGCTTGCTGGGCCAGGTCCGCCGCCAATTGCAGTTCGGCAATGGCCTCCGGGATATGCCCCTGGGCCTCGTACACCCCACTCAGGAGCAGATGAGCCGCGATGGAATTCGGGTCCAGAGCCAGGGCCGCTTCGGCATCGGCCTGGGCTGCGTCCAACCGGTTCAACCGGGCGTAAGCCATACCCCGGGCCACAAGAAAGTCCACCTCGGAACCCAGTTGAGCGCGTGCTGTGGCAAAGGCCTCTTCTGCTTCTTTCGCCTGGCCCTGCTGCTGGACCAGCACGCCTATCCAGATGAGCACCTCAGCATCGTTGGGGTCCAAAGCGAGGACAGCTCGATATTTCTCCAACGCGGCGGGGATGTCCCCCTGCTCGATGAGGAGATCCGCCTCGTCGAGCAGCGCTATCTTCTGCCGGGTCAGCGGGTCCGGAGCCAGGAAGCGATTATAGGCCACAAAGGCGATGCCCAGCAAGATCAGGATGACGACGCCAGCGATCGTCCAGTTGCGCAGGCGCCGCCGTCGGCGCTCGGCGACAAACTCATCCAGGTACCACCACCAACGCTCGCGCTCGGGAGTGCGTTGCCGGCGCAGAGCCGGTAACCCTCCCGCCGCTGCTATCTCTCGGGTAAGGACCGCCGCCCGGCTGCGCAGTTGATTGTGGACGGTGTCCAGGCGGGTGCGCTCTGGGCGTAAATCCACCCCCTTCGCTTCCAAACTGACTGTGAGGTCCTGTATCTCGTCCAGCAATTGCAGGAGGGTGACCGTCTCAGTCCCCAGGCCCTTCAGATTGCCCACCATGCGCTCCACCCGCTGTAGCTTGTCGCGCAGCTCATCGGCGGGGGTCAGTTTCGCTTGGGGAATCGTCCTTACCATTTCCTCTTCACCTACCTGCTTTGTAACTGTTCAGACCATCATTGCCAGCCGAAGCTTGTTTCGTGGGTAACCGAAGAGTGCGGAAATCTCCCCCGGAGACTGCTTCGCCATCCACGACGGCTCACGATGACGGGAGCAGCTACTTCTTTCCTCCTAACCCGGCCTAGCCGGAGCTAAATAGCCTTATCACAAAGGACACAAAGAGCACGAAGGGGACCAGGTTTTTCCCCCTTTGTGTCCCTGGAGTCCTTCATGTCCTTTGTGGTGAAATTCTGGCCTAGCGAGCAAGGATCTCACTTGGAAAGTACTACTTCGCCCCCTTACCGGATTTCAACTCCTCGTACACCCGATCTATGCCTGCTTTCACGCGGGCACGTATGGCATCGCGCTGATCGTCGGGTACGGGGAAGTATTCCATGAACTCGGATACTAAAGTGCTCACCTCCGATTTGCTCCGCCCGGCCGAGTACAATTTGCGTACCCGGGCTCGTAGTTGGCGAATGTACTCGGAGACGGCGTATGTGTCTTGCTTATCGCCTATGGGACCCCGTCCCGGCACGAGAAGGTCTATCTGCATCTTGCGGATAGCGTTCAAGGCGTTCAGCCACTCCTTGCTATTGGCCTGGGAAGCCAGGGGATGCATGCCGCAGACCACGATGTCCCCCGTAAAGGCTATGCCTTCTTCCGGTAGATAGACCAGGCTGCTGGCCGGTGTGGCGCTATCGAAGTGCATCAGTTCTATCGTCTGCTCTCCCTTGTAGAGAGTCAGTTGCTCGGTGAAGGTGAGTTGAGGCAGTGTCACTTTCCAGGTGACTATTTTGCGCACGGCGTGGGGATGGTGAGTGGCCAGGGAATCAATGAGCTGTTGGCGCAGCCCATCGCTGTAGGTGCGTGCCCTTTCCCAAACCCCTTCATGGGCGATGACGGGCGCATTGAACCAGCTATTGCCCACCACCCGGTCGGGATGGAAGTCGGTGTTTATCACGTAGATGATGGGCAGGTCGGTGACGGCGGCCAGATTCTCCTGCCAGCGACGGGCTTCGTCGGGAAGAAGCGGGGTATCTATCAGGATGATACCCACGGAGGTTATCACTGCGCCGATGTTGATCCCTGGCCAGGCGGTTTCTACGTACACGTTCGGAGCAATGCGCTGCATTTATCATCCTCCGTATTGGGTCTTAATACGTATCTTCTCAAAATGTAGGGGCGAACCCTTGCGGTCGCCCAGGCGGGCAGGTGCAAGACCTGCCCCTACCCCAAATTATTGAGAAGATACCTTAATACTTTCGATCTGTGCAGTAGGTCGGGCCCGTGGCCCGACGCGGATGCGGCGGGGCAGGGCCCTGCCCTACCTCAGCATCCCGCGGAGCCCAAATCTGCGAGATGGGGGGGCATTTCACGAGTTTAGCTGCTGCCAGGCCACTTCCAGGGCTTCTGCGACACGGGCCCCATCGGGGCCTCCCCCCTGCGCGAAGTTGGGTCGTCCCCCGCCGCCGCCCCCCACGGTTTTACAGGCGAGGCGCAGAAGTGCATTCATGTCGTGGGGCAAATCGGCGGAGCGGGCGAACACAAATTGGGCTTTGTTACCAGCGTTACCACACCCCAGCAGGGCGATAACATTTGGTTCCGCCGTCAAGCGCTGAGCCAGATGTCTGATGTCCTCTATGCCCCGGTCCGCATAGACGCGGCGTATGACCCGCGCGCCGGCCAGAGTCTCGGCCCCGGCAAGCAGGGCAGCGGCTTCGTATTCGAGAAGCTGCTCCTGCAAAGCGCGCACCTGCTTACGAGCCAGCCGTGCCTCCTCACTCAGGCGTTCCACCGCGTCACTCAGCTCCCAGTCACCAACGCTGAAACGCGCGGCCAAGTCGAGCACCAGGTGATTTTTCCGCCGGTAATCGGCCAGCGCTCGCTGGCCACACAAGAAGTGAACCCGCGTCTCGGCACCGCGCCGTTCCACGCGCACTATCTTGATCACCCCTACCTCGCCAGTGCGGCGGCAGTGAGTCCCGCCACAGGGCGACCAGTCGAAGCCCTCCACCTCCACAATGCGGATAGGGCCGCTGACCTGGGGCGGCTTGCGCAAAGGAAGCTTTGCCAGAGCGTCCTTGTCTACAAAGCGCGTGTGTACGGGCTTGTTGTCGAACACCACCTCGTTGGCCAGAGTCTCCGCCTGTGCAAGCTGCTCCTCGCTGAGCGGTGCCCGATTCAAATCTATGGTGGACATGTCCGCCCCCAGGTGAAACCCGACCGTCTCGGCTTCCAGAGCAGCAATGAAGGCCTGCGAGAGGATATGCTGGCCGGTGTGTTGCTGCATGTGGTCGAAACGCCGCGCCCAGTTGATTTGGCCGTGCACGTTATCGCCCGGCAACTCGCCCTCCAGGACGTGCACGATGGCTCCATCCGTTTCTCGTTCCACCACGTCCACCACCCTCACCCCATTGAGATCGCCGGTGTCGTGGGGTTGCCCGCCGGAAGTGGGGTAAAAGGCCGTGCGGTCCAGGACAACCGCCGGCCGCCCTTCCCAGGCCAGCCTCTCGATGACTTGCGCCTCGAAAGCGCGCAGATAGGCGTCGGTGTAATACAAACGCGCTGCCAGAGCGTCTTGACTGCTCACGCTAACCCTCCCACCAGGCTCAGCATGGGGTTGATGCTGAAGTAGAGAACCAACACGGCTATCGCCAGGAAGAACATCGCTGTGACCAATTTAATGGCCCACATCCACCGGCGCAAAAGCTTCCCCAGGCGCTCGGCGGTGGTCAGCCCCAAATAGGCCAGGATGAACACGATCACCAGGGGCAGGATGAAGGCCAGGTTGTAGATCAGGAGGTAGAGAAAGGCGCGGGCGCGCAACTCCGGCACCTGCATGACGAACACGATGGTCGGCCAGTATACTTGACCGGTGCAGGCCAGCTCGATAAGCGAGACGAGCAGTCCGGTGACGAAGGCCGCCGGCACAAAAGCGCGTCGCCGCGCCCCGGTGCGGATGACGCGGTTTATCTGCATACGCCAGCGATCGGGCAGGCTGAGGGTCATCCCTTTGGTCTGGCCCTTTCTGGCCTTGAGAAAGTCCTGAAAAGCGGCCACGGCCAGGACCAGGCACAGCACACCGGTCAGGACAAAAATCACCGTGCGCAAAGCTGACATCGTCCCTTGGAAGAAGGGAATGGCTTCCAGGACTTTGAACAAGCCCAGGCCCAAAGCCACATACACGATAAACACCCCCAAGGTGAAAGCCAGCCCCGTGGCGATAATCTCCCAACCTTTGCGACCGGTGAGGGCCAGATAGGAGATAAAGAATATCACCGTGGTGAAGGCGCAGGGGTTAATCCCGTCCACCAGGCCGGCACCGACGATGGCCATCACGCCGAAGGAGCGGAAGCGCTCAATCAGACTCTGCTCCGCCGCCGACTGCTGCGTGGGATCGAAGTCTGCCCAGGTAGCCTCTGCGCCCGTGGCAGCGTAGTGCTCGATCAGCGCTTTCAGCTTGTCGTAAGTCACCTCATCGCCGATAAGCACATCGTCGCCTATGAACACCGCCGGGGTCAACAGTCGCCTGTCCTCCGGAACGCCGTGCTGTTCACCCAGCCATTCGGCCAGAGCGCCGTTGGTCTCTATTTCGAAAGTCTCCACCTGAAGCGCGGGGTAGAGATTTTGCAAGGCGCGGAGGGCGATGCTCACGCGATCACACTCCTGGCAGCCCACTTTGGTGAAATAGGCCAGAGCTATTGGCCTGCCGGTCTGTTCCGCCGTAGGCTGTGGGGTGACGCCGGAAGTGGGTACCGCTGTGGGTTCCAAAACCAACCAGGCCGGATAATCCACCCCGCCGCGCTCCAGGATGTAGTCCGTTGCTTTTTCCAGATTCTGCTTGATTTGCGTTTCCCCGACCAGCAACAACCCGCCGATGTAGATGGTCGGCACTGCTCCCACGGCGTCCTCGGGTAGCTTGGCGGCCTGGCCCAGCAGCACCAAAGCCTCGTAAACGCTGGGATTGGCCACATCCAGCAGCGCCCACTCCACTTGATCGCCGTACTTGGCACTGAAGGTGGGCAGGTACTCATAAATCACGTTGTGGCAGTGGGGGCATTCCTGGCTGTAGAAAAGAACGAAGTGGACCACGGGTTTGGCCGGGGGAGGCGATCCCGATTCCAGGGCCGGCGTTGGTGGGTAGTCCACTCCACCGGCGCGCAGGTATTGCTCGATTAAATCCGCCAACTGCTCGCGAATTTCATCAGCGCCTACCAGCACCTGATCACCGATGAACACCTCCGGAATGGTAGCCTCCTGCTCGGGGACCCCGTATTCCTTCTCCAGAGCCACCAGCCACTGGTAGTTATCTGCCTGTTCGATATCCAGCATGGTGATGTCGAACTGATCACCAAACTGCTCCTGGATTTGGGGCAGGAAGTCATTGATGATCGCCTGGCAATCGGGGCACTCCGAGGAGTAGAACAGCAAAGCATGCACTACCGGTGACTGGGCTTTGAGCACAGGGGCAGCCATTCCCCAGACCACCATGATCAGCACCAGGGTTAACGCTACGACTTTGCGCATCAATCCTCCTAGGCGTTTCGCATAGATGAGCCACTGAAAAACCCTCTCAGTGGAGAAAGAGAGTAAGTGGCGCGCGTGCTCCGCGCACAACTTATAGTATCCCTCGGCTGGCGTGCTCCGCGCACAACTTATAGTATCCCTCGGCTGCCCTCTTTCCGGGACAGCCGAGACGCATTTCCAATCCAAGCTGAGTAAGTATCCCTTGGCGCGCAAAGTTATTATAGCACAATCCGCATCTAATTGCCAAAGAACCAGGCTTGGGGGGCGTGTGCCTTGTAGGGCGGGTTGGGCTCTCTTCCTTCCACAACCAGCACCGCCTGTTTCACGGCAGTGCGTCCCCAACAACAAAAAACTCCCCGCTTCCACCAGGGGAGCGGGGGCCTTATTGGTTGAGAGGCACTCGGAAAGGCGCGTGTTACACCTGGCCCTGCTCTAACCTCCGGCGTTCTGCACGGGCTTTGGCCACGACGGCATCGAGGTACCAGTGAAACACCGCGGGAAAGATGCTGTACAGGACATAGAGGATTTTCGTGTCCGTACCGCAGATGATCATTTTCTTTTTCTTCACAATGCCACGCAGCAGTTCCATGGCCACCTGCTCAGGGCTGGTCAGCTTGACAGTGCCGGCTATCCTCTTGGTCTCCAGGGGCTTGGTTTTGTTCTCCTCTTCCAGTTGAGGGGTGTCCGTATCGGGCGGGAAGAGGACAGACACATGGATGTTATAGGGTTTGAGTTCCATGCGCAGCGCGTCGGAGAAGCCGCGCACGGCGAACTTCGTCGCGCCATAGGCAGTATACCCGAAGAGGCCCACAATCCCCGCCACAGAGGAGATATTGACAATGTGCCCACTGCCTTTCTCCAGCATAAAGGGCAACATGACCTTGATCGTGTTCACCGTGCCGAAGAAGTTGGTATCCATGGTGCGCCGGAAATCATCCAGGGTCAGGCGCTCGAAATAGTTGCAACTGGCGATTCCCGCCGAGTTGATCAAAATGTCGGGCCGATAACCGGCCTCTGCGAGCACCTCACCCACCGCTTGAACCTGGTCGTACTGCCGCACGTCTGCCGTAAAGGCCCGGATGACCTGCTCCTCGCGGCTTTTCTCGGATGCGATTTCTTCCAGGGCGGCATCCAGTCTCTTCTGACGGCGAGCGAGGATGAACACGTTAGCCCCGTAGCGGGCCAGCAAGCGAGCGGTGGCTTTTCCGATGCCACTCGATCCGCCGGTGATAACCACGTTTTTCAGCGCAAAGTGCTTGTGCATTCTTGCTCTCCTGCCAATGACTTCGATCTCGGTCGTTGACGGAACATCATTGACTCACGTATGAACTTTCAGAAAATAATCGGGGTATCGCCTCCGGCCTCGCCTGGGGCTCGAAGCCCCAGGCTGAGCGGCGGAAGGGCGCTGCAAGCGCCCTCAACGATCGTTCGAGCGCACCAATAGCCCGCCTTCAGCAGCCTTGGGCTGCTCAGCCCTGAGCCCTCGGCCTGAGCCGCGCCGAAGGCTTTAGCTCGGGGCGACCGGGCAGCTTCTGTAACCCGAATAATTTCTTCAACTTCATGTATTACCGGGAAGGTCAGTGCTCCAACACCTTAGCGTACTTGAAGCTCGCTGGCTGGCTGTGGATGGGCAGCACCAACTTACTGCGCTGCTGCACGGTGATGGAAAGCTCTGTGTAGCTGTGTTCGAGCACCGCTATCAACCCCCCGGCCCGCAGCAGAGCGGTCTGCATTGTCTGGCGGTCTCCGATGGCTTGCAAGACGAAGGGCGGCTCAATGGGCGTGTTGTTGATGACGAGCCTCCCCAGTTCATCACTGGTGACCACTGAGGAAACGGTCACCCGCTGGTCGTTTAGCGCAATGGCTTCAGCACCGGCGTTGCGTAACTCGTTGATCATGTCCTGCAAGTCCAAGGCGGAGAGACTGCCCTCAATGCGCACTTCAACGCCGGGCCCGGATGTCTCTACCAGACCGTTGATGATTTTCAGGCGGTTTAGCTCGTCTACCAATTCCTCCAGAGGGGTCCGTCCACTGCTCTGCTCGTAAGTGCGCACCTGCTCGTCCAGCGAGGCGATTTCCTCGCGCAGTTGAGCGTTAGCTGCGACCAGATTGCTGATGATCGTGGCCTGATCGGCACCGGATATGCCGGCCAGTTTCGTGCGCATCGCCTGTTGGGTGCGATATTGCATCACCAGCAGCAGGCCGAGAGCGAAGCAAAACACGGCCAGGATGATCTGCGTAGTCCGGCTCTTCATGACTCGAGACCCCATTCCACTCCAAGACGGTACATCTACTGCCCAGGACGGGCGTGGCGGATGACGAAGCTGCCAGCATAGGCTGGCAATTTCAGATTGCCGGCCTTGCTCACTTTGAACTGCACTCCATAGCGGGCCGCGCGATCTTTGAGATCACGCAGGTACGAGGGATTGCGCAGCACCTCACTCTGAATATCCGGGGGACCGATGGACTGGATGACGTAGGGGGGTGAGAGGCGGGTATCATTGACCATGATGGTGGACCCGACGCAGTAGATGGAGGTGGTGGCCACGATGCGCTCCTGGTTGACGGCAATGGCCTCCGAGCCGGCCATCCACAATAAATTGACCACATCGCGGATGTCGTATTCGTGGACGAGGTAGTCACCGGGGCCGGAAGGTAGCGCGCGCTGCGAACCATCGTTGAGAATCACCTGCACTCCGGGTCCTTGTACGGGCAACAGGCCAGCGCGCAGCTTTTGCTCCGTCAACTGAGCTGTGATCTCCTCCAGCAGCTCTGTGTGAGCGGTAGATTGCTGCTGGTACTCGTTAAGCCGGGCGCGGAGCTGCGCGATGGTCGCCTTCAGCTCTTCCTGCTCCGCCTCCAGGCGCTGGATGGTCAACGCAGCAGTGCGTTCGTGGCTCGTCGGTGCTGGCGGGGGCGAGGAGTTCCACTGCAGGCTGATCAAAGCGCCCAGGGCCAAAGCCACGAGCAAGAAGGATAAGTTGCGGCTGACAACTGAACGCTGAGATTGAGTCACCACATTTTACCCCCATGGGCATCAAGTTAAGGCAGCGGCTTAGGAGAAACCCTCCCGCAAGCTCGCTGGCCGGCCTCGCCTGGGGCTCGAAGCCCCAGGCTGAGCGGCGGAAGGGCGCTGCAAGCGCCCTGAGCGATTGTCTGGTCAGACCCAGAGCCCGCCTTCAGCGGGCTTGAGCTGCTCAGCCCGGAGCCCTCGGCCTGAGCCTTCGGCGTGGGCTCAGGCGAACGCTCGGGCCGAAGGCTTCCAGCTCCGGGCAGCAGGGCTTCGTCGCTGTGCGCTCTCAGCGCAACCCTTAACTTGATGCGTATAGGGTCACCACATTTTACCCCATAATACCAATTGCCGTTTCAAAGACCACAAATGCGTGGGTAGCAAGCCAACCGCGTTGGCCGTCAAAATCAGGATGGCAGGCCACTTTCCAGGCCTCCGCCCAATACGATTGGGCTTC
>JACIWR010000159.1 GCA_014360845.1 Anaerolineae bacterium | reverse complement strand
ACCATAATCTCGTCCACCGGCTCCTTGAGCACTGTGCGGCGCACCTCCGCCCGATTGACTTCGACGCCGTTCTCAAAGGTGATCTTATAGGTAATCTCTTCCTCCCCGTTCTCCCCCAGTTGGATGAGGCGGGTCTCGCCTTCCGGGATGCCCTCACTCTTCACCGTGCGCTGGGTAAAAGGCAACACTCGCCGCTCGGTGATGAACCGCTCCTCCACGCGGATGACGTTGATAGTCATGCCCGCCTCTACCTCGACATACAAATCGGGCTCGGTGCGGTCCAAGTCGCCCAGGGTGATATTGGCCTCCTGCAAAACCTCGCGCACGGTACGCGCTTCGGTGTTGACAACCAATCGTTGGCCATCCACCCTCACAGTCACATCCCGATGGCGAGCAGGTTGACAACTGATCAGCAATAGCCCCAATAGCCCTATGAGATAGCAACTGAAAAGCGCAATGCCGAGTCGTTTAATGGTCATAGGGTGCACGCCTCCTTGAACACTATCCTACCACAAACTGAAATTATCTGCAAACACCGGGTTCGGCCTGGGCTTCTCGGACCCGTAGGTCGGGTTGGCAACCCGACCTACTTCGATCTCGCGGAGTTGAACTCCACGAGATCGAAACGTAGCGCAGGCTTTCCAGCCTACAAAGTGCAAACTCGCCCCCAAACTGACGCACGCCCCGGCTCAATTCATCATTTGACGAAATGGGGAAAATGAATTACAATAGCGCTAAATCATCAGGGGCGTCCAATGGCGCGACGCTCTTTATTGTGTCCTAGGACGAGGAGAGGCAATGACCCAGATAGAAAAAAAGCGAACAAACAAGCCTCAAACATCCTCCGCCGAAGACGTACCCAGAGAAGTGCGCGTGCTGACCAACGAGATGGCTGGTGAGATCAACGCGCACATCGTGCGCATGGTACAAAGCGGAGCGGAGACAATCACCGGCGACGAGATAACCATGCAGCAATCCGGCGCCGAGGCCATCCATGGTCAGCGGGTGGACATGCGCATGTCGGCAGCCCAGCTAGTCGAAGGCCAGGCGGTGAACATGAGCCAGAGCGGCTCCCTCGCCCTGCGCGCCGACGCAGTAGCGATTGATAGAGGCGGCGCAGGAGTGCTCACCGCCCAGGAGGCCAAACTGAACGACTCCCTGACCTTCGCCGTGCTGGGACGGCGCGTGGATGTAAATCGGGGCAACAGCATCCTGTTGCTGGGACAGGAAATACAAGGTGACGTGGAAACCGTGTTCGACCAGCGCTCGGCGCTGTTGTTGGGGCTGGGTATGGGCATAGGACTGGGTCTCCTGTCGCTGCTCAAAGCTCTCTTGTTCAAACGGACACGGGAATGATACAGTCCACCGCACCCCGGCCCATCTCTACCGGCCTGTGGAGCACAATCTTGTCCGGGGCTGAAGTGTGAAATGCCGGCGTGTGCAAAGCGTAAATCACGCCGAGTCAAGCCAGGAAGAAAACTGTAGTTGAGGAGAAAGTAGAGTTATGGAAAAGATCGAGTTACAAGCTGAGCCCAGAACCATACGGGGCAAGAAAGTAAAAACACTACGCCGCCAGGGGCTGGTCCCAGGAGTGCTGTATGGTCATCGTACTGAGCCCATACTATTGCAGATGAAAGCTCCGACTCATCACCCTGACCGTCGGTGGCAGCAAGGGTACCCATATGGCCCTGGCCCGTGAGATACAGCGCGACGCGATCACCGGCAACCCGCTGCACGTGGACTTCTACGAAGTGTCCATGACGGAGAAGATTCGCGTCGAGGTGCCTATCGTTTTGGTGGGAGAATCGCCAGCGGTAGAACGGGGCGATGGCATGTTGCTGCACATGTTAGACAGTATCGAAATCGAATGCTTGCCCGGTGACCTGCTGAACACCATCCAGGTAGACGTGAGCGCTCTGGACGAGGTTGACCAGGCAATTTACGTCCGCGACCTGAAAGTGCCTCCTTCAGTGACATTCCTCTCCGACAGCGATGAAATGATAGTCAAAGTAGAACACGCCAGAGCCGAAGAGGAAGTGGAAGAGGTTCTTGAAGAAATTCCTGCCGAGGTGGAGGTCATTAGCGAACGCAAGGCCGAAGAAGAAGAGGCAGTGGAAGAGGAATAAAAATAGCTACCTCTTCCCACCTCCCGATACCGCGCAAGGATTGCCTTACCAACCTCGGAAGAGATACCGTTCGAATCACTTAATCCAAAAAGAGGGAGGGGGTGATGCCGGAAGCACACGATCGCTTGTCCCATTTCGACCGTTTGTAAACCACATGAGGATAAACACTTAAGGAGGAGCTACTAATGAAGAAATGGTCAGTGCTATTGATCGTGGCCTTGCTGGCGACGATGGTTCTCACCGGCTGCCCTAAACGAGAGGCGCCGCTGGGCTCCAAAGACAACCCCATCGTCCTGGCCTTTGTCCCCTCGGCTGAGGCAGAAGCAGTCATCGCCAGCGCGGAGGACTTCACCAAGTTACTGTCCGAGAAGACGGGCTACGTCTTCGAAGGCACCGTGCCCACCAGCTACTCGGCGGCCATTGAGGCCATGTGCACCGGCAAGGCTCACATGGGTACCCTGGCCACCTTCTCCTACATCCTGGCTCACGAGAAGTGTGGCGTGGATGTGGCTCTGGTCGCCGTCCGCTACGGCAGCCCTTATTACACGGGCCAGATCATCGCCGGCGCCGACACGGGCATCACCAAGCTGGAAGACCTGAAAGGCAAGACCATGTGCTGGGTGGACGCCGCTTCCACCTCCGGCTACATCATCCCCCGCATCATGCTCAAGGCAGCGGGAGTGGACCCGGATACCGACCTGGCTCAGCAGGTAGAAGCTGGCTCCCACGATAACGTGGTCCTGGCCGTCTACCAGGGCGACTGCGATGCCGGCGCGACCTACGTGGACGCCCGCGATAGGGCCGCCGAAGACTACCCCGATGTCAAAGAGAAGACAGTGGTCATCGCCACCTCGCCGGAGATCCCCAACGACGGCCTCCAGTTCACCAAGGACTTCCCGCCTGAGATGCGCGAGAAAATCGTGCAGGCCATCCTGGAGATCATGGAGACTGAAGAGGGCGTGGAGGCTATGGGCAACGCCTATGGATGGGAAGCAGTCACGGTGAAAGACGACTCCTTCTACGATCCCTTCCGCGCGGTCCTCGACGCCTCGGGCGTTGACATCGAAGAGCTGGCCAAGTAGTTAACTGCAGAAAGTAGGGGCGAAGCGTGCTTCGCCCCTACTTACTACATGGGAGGGTCACTTGCTACAGATAGAGAATTTGACCAAGGTGTATGATGATGGCACCGTTGCCTTGGACAACGTAAGCTTCGAGGTGCCAGATGGCGAGTTCCTGGTAGTGCTCGGCCTCAGCGGGGCGGGCAAATCCACCCTGCTGCGCTGCATCAATCGCCTCATCAAACCCACAGCCGGACGCATCATCTGGGACGGCGAGGACGTCACCGCCGCCAAAGGTGACGAATTGCGCCGGATCCGCCGCCACATCGGCATGATCTTCCAGGAGTTCAACCTGGTGGAACGGGCTTCCGTGCTGACCAATGTCCTCAGCGGGCGCCTGGGCTATGTCAACCCCTGGTTAAGCATTTTCCACTACTTCCCCAAGGAAGAAATTGATAGAGCCATGCGCAATCTGGAGCGAGTCGGTATCGCCAACCTGGCCCACAAGCGAGCTGATGAGCTGAGCGGCGGACAACGACAACGGGTGGGTATCGCCCGCGCGCTGATGCAGGAACCGCGATTGATGCTCGCCGACGAGCCGGTGGCCAGCCTGGACCCCGTGCTGGCTCACTCCATCCTGAGATACCTGGAACAACTCAACCGAGAAGATGGCATAACGGTGATTTGCAGCCTGCACTTCCTGGATTTGGTTCGCCGCTACGCCACCCACGTAGTAGGGTTGAAAGATGGACAGGTAGTATTCCAAGGGCTTCCCGAAGAGATCACCGACCAGCGCTTCAAAGAAATCTACGGCGAGGAAGCCGAGCGCGTGACAATCACATAAAAAGCGGAGAGACAACATGGAGCGCAAAAAGTCACCCGTTCTCAGTTCAATCTTGTCCCTGATCCTGCCCGGCTTGGGGCAAGCTTATGCCGGAGCCCTATCACGTGGAGTGTCGTTCTTTCTCGGCATCGTGCTTGCCGCCCTCCTGGTGCACTGGCGGCAGGCTTACTTGCTTTATATCGGCATTGTCATAGCCTGGCTCTGGAATGTGTGGGACGCCTACAACCTGGCGCAAGAGAAAAAACTCTCCCCCACCATACCTTTTATCCTCATCGCCCTTATCATGTACATCATTGGCTGGGGGGTCACGCAGATAGATCTCGAACGCCTCTTCACCAACGTAGCAGATGTTAAACCCCTGGTCACAAGTCTTATTCAGCCCGCCGTCCTCGAGCGGGACATCGAGCAATTGGTGGCCGAGGTCAAATTCGAATCGCCCTGCTCCGATTCCCCACCCGAAAAAGGCACTCCATCGCCGGACGAGCCATACCTGATCCTCGTGGATAAGACCTGCGGCGACCCCGGCGACACGTTCACCGTCACCGGCGGTAACTTCTGGCCCTCCACCAAAGGCTACATCTGGTGGTCTAATCTGGCCGGCGAGATGCAGTTCCGAGTAAGATACCAGGGCGATTTCCTGACCTTCCAGACCGACGAAGAAGGGAACATCCCACCCACCACCGTGGTCGTGCAGGAACCCTTCGCCGAGGCAAAGGGCAAAGGCCCCCAGCTATACCGCGTCCAGGCCAGGATGCAGCGCGAAGTGGGCTCACCTCACCTCAGCCAGACTTTCTTCCTGGTAGTGGAAAAGATGCTGGAGACCATCTTCCTGGCCCTGATGGCCACCACCATCGCCATCTTCATCGCCATTCCTATCAGCTTCCTGGCGGCCCGTAACCTGATGGGCGGTCACTCCGTCACCATGTTCATTTACTACGCCGTGCGCACCATCCTGAACATCCTTCGCTCCATAGAGCCTTTGATCATGGCCATCATCTTCGTCGTCTGGGTGGGATTAGGTCCTTTCGCCGGCGTTTTGGCCCTGGCCGTCCACTCCATCGCCGCCCTGGGCAAGCTCTACTCTGAGGCCGTGGAGTCCATTGACCCCGGTCCCATCGAGGCTATCACCGCCACCGGCGCTAATCGCATTCAAACCGTCGTCTACGCCGTCATCCCCCAGATCGTACCCCCCTACATCGCTTTCACCGTCTACCGCTGGGATATTAACGTGCGCATGAGTACGATCATCGGTTTTGTGGGCGGCGGTGGTATCGGTTTCCTGCTGCAGCAGTGGATTCGCTTGCTGATGTATGAAGAAGCCGGAGCGGCAGTGTGGGCCATCGCCATTGTGGTGGCCCTGATGGACTACGCCAGCGCCAAAGTGAGAGAAATGATCGTCTAACACGCTCTGGGAGGCCAATGCCCCAAGGTCCCAAGCACGACCCCATAGATACAAGGCTTCGACAAAAGACGGCGCGCCTGCGGCAGATTCTCGCCGATATGGGCAGCGCCGTCGTGGCCTTTTCCGGCGGAGTGGATAGCTCTTATCTGCTGGCAGAAGCTCTGGACACGCTCGGCCCCGCTCGAGTGCTGGCCGTCACCGCCGACGCCGAGATTCACCCCCGCGCGGAAATTGCCACCGCCCAGGAGTTAGCCCGCTCTTTGGGCGCGCGTCACCGCCTCATCCGCCTTCACCCGCTGGCTAATCCCCGCTTCTCCACCAATCCGCCGGACCGCTGTTACTGGTGCAAAAGCGAGTTGCTGCACGCTGTTTGCGCCATCGCTCAGGAAGAAGGGCTCGAGCACGTGGTCCACGGAGCCAACGCCGACGACCTGGGTGATTACCGGCCCGGTAACCGCGCGGCACAAGAAATGGGAGCGCGCGCCCCTCTCCTGGAAGCCGGATTGACCAAAGTGGAAATACGCCAGCTCGCCCGTGAAAAAGGTCTGCCCACCTGGAACCGGCCCGCCCAAGCCTGTCTGGCCACCCGCTTCCCTTACGACACGCCACTCACCCCGCAAAAATTGCGCCGCGTGGAGGCGGCGGAAGCGTTCCTGCGCGCCGAGTTCGGGCTGGAGGGCTTCCGCCTGCGAGATCACCATCCCCTGGCCCGCCTGGAGGTAGCGCCCGCCGCCTGGCCCCGCCTGCTGGCCGAGGAGGCCCGGGCGCGCATCGTGGCCCGCCTGCGAGAGTTGGGCTACGTCTACGTGACCCTGGACCTGAGCGGCTTTCGCTCCGGCAGCATGAACGAAGTACTACCTCAAAACCAGGAGGAGGACACTGCCCATGACTGAGCCTCAGTTCGCCCGCCCCGATTTCAACCGCCACGAGCGGAAGGGCGTGCCCGAGGTCATTCTGGCTGAACATAAGAGCGCAGAACAGGTGTTGGAAATCACCCGTCGTTTCCTGGAGACCGAGGGACGCGCCATCCTCAGCCGCGTCCCACCGGAGATAGAGACCCGGCTACGGGCGGAGTTCACCGCCTTCGACATCGAGTGGCATCCCATCCCACGAGCCATGGTGCTGCGCCGCCCCGGCACGACCCCGCCGGATACAGGAGGACGGGTGGGCATTCTCACCGCGGGCACTTCGGACGTGCCCATCGCCGAGGAAGCGGCGCTGCTCTGTCGCGAGATGGGCTGCCAGGTATACACCGCCTACGACGTGGGCGTGGCCGGTTTGCACCGCCTCTTCGAGCCGCTGGAACGCCTGCTGAGACAGGAGCAGGTGGATGTGATCATCGTCGCCGCCGGGATGGACGGCGCTCTGCCCTCGGTGGTCAGCGGCCTGGTGGACGTGCCGGTCATCGGGTTACCCACCTCGGTCGGCTACGGGTTGGGTGGCCGGGGAGTGGCGGCCCTGCTGACCATGCTCCAGACCTGTTCACCCGGTATGGCCGTGGTCAACATTGACAACGGCATCGGCGCGGCAGCCATCGCCGGGCTGATTGCCAATCGCGCCGCAGCAGCCCGCGGGGGACATCTGCGCGACGTATAACACGCACTAGGGAGGAACCATGCCATCCCGAATCATTTACTTCGATTGCTTCACCGGGGCCGGCGGCGACATGCTGCTCGGCGCTCTGCTCGACGTCGGACTACCCCTGGAGAGCTTACGCGCGGAGTTGGCCAAGCTGCCGCTGTCAGGCTACGAATTGGAGGTAGAACACCAGGTACGCCACGGGCTGGCCGGGAGCAAGCTACACGTGCGCGATACGCTGGGTGCACACCCCGCCCGCCATCCCCACGACGTGTATGACCTCATCGAGGCCAGCACCCTGCCCCCAGCGGTGAAAGCCCGCAGTCGCGCCGTGTTCGCGCGGCTGGCCCGCGCTGAGGCCCAGGTCCACGGCATCCCCGAAGAGGAGATTCATTTCCACGAAATCGGTGCTGTAGACAGCATCGTGGACATCGTGGGCGTGATCGCCGCCCTGCATCTTCTGGACGTGACAGCGGTCTACTGCTCGCCCCTGCCCCTGGGCAGCGGCGTCATCGAAGTCGAACATGGCCGCATACCGGTGCCGGCCCCCGCCACCCTGACCATCCTTGCCCAGGTCGGCGCGCCCACCGTACCCCATCCGGCCCAGACCGAGTTGGTCACCCCTACCGCCGCCGCTATCCTGGCCGAGCTGGCCCGCTTCCAGCGCCCGGCCATGAAGGTGCAGGCTGTGGGCCTCGGCTTTGGCGATAAGAAGTTCCCCTGGCCCAACGGACTGCGCGTCTGGCTGGGCGAGCCCTTCCACCCCGCCCAGACCGAGATGGACCAGGTCGTGCTCATCGAATGCAACCTGGACGACATCACTGGCGAAGCCCTGGGCTACACCATGGAGCGCCTGTTCACCGCCGGCGCATTGGATGTGTGGTTCACTCCCATTTACATGAAAAAGAACCGCCCGGCGACCATGCTCTCCGTCCTGGCCCCCGCTGGCGAAGCCGAAACCCTGAGCCTCATCCTGCTGCGGGAGACGCCCACCCTAGGCCTGCGCATGACCCCGCCTTTGCACCGCTGGAAAGCCGGGCGGCGGATACGCCAGGTCCAGACCCCGTGGGGCGCGGTTCGCATCAAAGAGAAGTATCTGGGCGAGGAGATGATTGCCGCCGCGCCGGAGTACGAGGATTGCGCCCGAATCGCGCGGGAGCGCGGCGTGCCACTATCCGAGGTGTACACTCTGGTGCAAAAAGCCATCGGAGAAGAGGAACAGACCGAAGATGAACCCTGATCTGGGCATCGTCATCGTCAGTTGGAACGTGCGCCAATTGCTAGCCCGCTGCCTGGAGTCGGTCTACGCTGGTCTGGCCCGCTCATCCCTGCGTGGCGAAGTGTGGGTCGTGGACAACGCCTCCACCGACGGCAGCGTCGAACTGGTCCGCCAGCGCTTTCCCCAAGCGAAACTCATCAGCAACGCCGACAACAAGGGCTTCGCCGCGGCCAATAACCAGGCCCTGCGCGCCATGGGATTCGACTCCGTCTCCTCGCCACGCTACGCCATGCTCCTCAACCCCGATACCGAGGTCACCGGTGACGCCCTGGGTACGCTGGTGCGTTTCATGGATGAGACCCCGGCGGCGGGAGTGTGTGGCGCCCGGTTGCTCTACGCCGACGGATCTTTCCAACACTCCGCCTTTGGCTTCCCCACCCTGGCCCAGATCTTTCTCGACTTTTTCCCGCTCAACTGGCGACTGCTGAACTCGCGCTTGAATGGCCGCTACCCCCGCCGCCTCTACGAGCGTGGGGAGCCCTTCCCGATAGATCACCCCCTGGGGGCAGCGATGCTGGTCCGCCGCGAGGCCATCGCCCAGGTGGGACTTCTGGACGAGGGCTTCCGAATCTACGTCGAGGAAATTGATTGGTGTATGCGCATCAAGCGCAGTGGCTGGCAGGTCTACTGCGTGCCCGGGGCCCAGGTCATTCACCACGAGGCCCAGAGCACGCGGCAGGTGCGTCCCCAGATGATTGTCGCCCTGTGGCGCAGCCGCTTTTACCTGTTCGAGAAGCACTATAGCCCTGCGTTCCGCTGGGTAGCACGGCGACTTGTCCGTGCAGGCATGCGCGCTGAGGCCAGGCGGGCACAGGCAGCACACCGCCGGGGGGAATTGCAGGCAGAGCAACTAGAAGCGCTCCTGGCCGCCTACCGCGAAGTCGCCAGCCTGTGAGCGAAACAAAAAAGCCCCCTTCACGGAGGCTATGGCAAACCTCTGAGACTGATGCTGAGGTGTGACTCACACCCGAGATTCCCGCCACCACATACTTACCAGGGGGATACCCAGGCCGAGCAAGACCAAAACCCCACCCAGCACGATGAACAAACCTAATCCGGCTCCCAACAGAACGACGATCTCGATGACTTGCTGCAACATTGGCGGCCTCCCCATGCCTTGTGGGCCGACAGACGAACTTATACCAATTGTCCATTCAAGAACCGTATTCTCCGAGGGGATGGTTCAGAAT
>JACIWR010000158.1 GCA_014360845.1 Anaerolineae bacterium | reverse complement strand
AGCCAAATAGGAGGACAAGATGAGAGACAAACAATCCTTGTCATTGGCTACGCTCTTAATCGCTGCAGTCTTGATCGGTCTGTTCTTCTTGAGCGCAACTGTAATCCTCGCTCAACCACCCCTATCCCGCCCGTGTAGCCCCATCGTCACCGATCCGGACAGGATGATCTGGGACGCTCCCGGCATCAACCCCGGCGATGAGATGTACGCCGATGTGGCCTACAACAGCCAGGATAACGAATACCTGGTGATTTTCGAGTGGGAGGATGCCGGAGGAGGCAGTGGTCGCGACATCGCCTCCATCGTCGTAGATGCGAGCGGCCAGAGCGCTCTATCACCCAATGGAGTCGCTACCACCGATGCCTACACCGATACGCACCCCACCGTAGCTTACAATCCCACCGATAACACCTACCTGGCCGTCTGGGAGCGGGTCGCAGCAACCGGCGACTCGTACATCCAGGGAGCCATCTTACACTCCAACGGCGCGCTGAGCAGCACCTTCACCATCGCCAATTGGACGGGCGACCAACGGTATCCCGACGTGGCTTACTCAGCCGCCTGCAACTGCTACCTGGTGGTCTGGGAAGACTACTACACCCACTGGGCAAACCGCCCCGATATTTACGGAGCGGTTGTGAGTGCCTCGGGGGCAATCCTGGACTACGAGAGTGTCACGGGTCTAAATGCTGCCTGGGAACAAACCCGGCCGGCGGTAACCACGAACGCTTCCACTGGTCGCTGGATGGTGACCTGGCAGGATTCGCGCCCCTGCGGCACCACCAGTGATGACATCTACGGACAACAGATGCAGTTTGCGGGTAGTATCCTCTCACCGTGGGGCGACCAGTTGCACATCGGCGCGCTGGTCGGCTGGGGCAGCACCCCTGACGTAGCCTGGGGGCAGGTCGGCTCCGGCGATGGCGAGTTCCTGGTAGTGTGGCCTGAAAATAACACCATGTATGCCCAACGTATCCGGGCCGATAGTGTGCTGGTCGGCGGTGTCATCACCGTCTCCGACTACGCCAGCGGCAAGTATGCCCCTGCCGTCACCTTCGACTCCTCAGACGGAGCGTGGTGGGTGGTGTGGGCGGATAACCGCGATTATGGCTGACCGACCCTCATCTACGGGCAGCGTGTTCTGCCCGATGGCACCACCAGTGGCGGCGATTTGCGGGTCTCGCGGGATACTCCCGGCTATCTGCCCAGTGAGAATCAGTGCGAACCCGCCATAGCTTACAATTCCTCCACCGGCACATCTCTCGTCGTGTGGCACGATCAAGGACGCAAGTCAGAACAGCCCGACGAGTGGGGTATATGGGGTCGCATCTGGGCACCTACCTGGCAGCTCTATTTCCCCATGGTGATGAAGTAAAGAATAGGGGCGACCGGCTGGTCGCCCCATGCGCATCAAGTTAAGGACTACGCCGAGAGCACACAGCAGCGACCAAGTGCTCTCTTCCTCATCCCCGTCAGCACCGCCTGTTTCACGGCGGTGCGGCCTCCCAACCCGCCCTGCGCTCCCGTCGAGTAGGGCAGGTTGGCGGCGGCTACAGCGTGCATGCCTCCGAGCTTCGAACACCTTTCGAGCGCCATCACCGCGTCGGAAGGCCCAGGAGTCGCCTACCTGCCGACCGCGATGGCGGGCAGGGCTCTTCTCCTCATCACCGCCTGTTTCACGGCGGTGCGGCCTCCCAACCCGCCCTGCGGTCTGCCTCAGGGACGCAGCACGTTGCGCCCCTACTCCTGGGGACGGCTCTTGAACAGCACCGTCCACAGGCCGTGTTCCACCACCTCGTCGCGCTGGTTGAGCACCGAGACATTGAATACCACCGCGCCACCGCCCAGCCGGGGCATGGCTTTGCGCTGGTGCACAACGGCCCGCACACGCACCGTGTCGCCAATCATCACCGGCCGACTGAACTTCCAGGTCAGCTCACGGAAGGCGATCACCGTGTCCTCCATAAACCCCAGCCGCGCGGCCAGGCCCGAAGCCACAGCCAGTATCAACAGACCGTGGGCTACCCGCTGACCGAACATCGTCTCTTTGGCGTATTCGGCATCCACGTGCAGGGACGTCCAATCGCCACTGAGAGCGGCAAAGGCCACGACGTCCGCCTCGGTAATCGTGCGCCCCTGGGTCACCACTTCATCGCCTATCTCAAACTCCTCGAAGTACAGGCCCCGGGCTGGTGTGATTTCTCTCTCGCTCATGCTTGCCTCCTGATTTGATGCTCACTGCTCAACATAGTGCCCTACTCTTCCCCGCCAGCGGACATGGGCGGCAGGTACAGATTCTTGCGCACGGGCACGGCGAACTCCAGATGTCGGCGTTTGAACTCTTCTACCACGGCACGGCGCAGGTCATTCTGGGCAGCGAACCACACATCGTTGGGGAAATAGCACTGCAGGGTGAGGTCAATGACATACTCGCGCACGTCGGAGACGAAGACCTGAATTTCTCTGTCTTTGACCCGTCGCTCATCCGCCTCGGCCACAGAACGCATGGCCTCCACCGCCTGCTCCAAATCGGAGTAGTCTGACAGAGAAATGGTTATATCCGCCCGCCGCACGGCGTTCACGGTGTAGTTGATCACCGGCGTAGTGGCCACTATCTGATTGGGCATGGTCACCACCGGCCCCTCGAAAGTGGCAATTTCCGTGGAACGCAGGCTGACGCGCTGCACCCGGCCACTGTACTCTCCGATCTTGACCGCATCCCCGGTGACAAAGGGACGATCCAACAAGATGAACAGGCCGGAGATGAAATTGGCGGCCACATCCTTCACCGCGAAACCCACCACGATACCCACCACACCGGCGGCGGTCATCACACTGTAGAGCAGCGAGGTGAGCTGCAAAATAGAAATAGTGGCGATCACCCCCAGGGTAATCAGGGTGTAATCCACGAGACGGTCCAGCGTCCTCAGCTCGCGGGGGTCAATATCAAATTCCTCGACCTGCTTGTCGAGAGCGGATACCCAGCGGCCCAGATAGCGGACCAAGACGTACACCAACAGCCAGACAACAACGACGGCCAAAATCCGGTACGGCAACTCCCCTGCCAGAAACGTCTGCACTTTGTTGAACAACAACAGCATAATATCCTCCCCAGAGAAGCGGTTTTAGAACGGCGGATTCCCCGCCCGGCGCAGGATGGGCCAGAAGTCGAAATCGCTCAGCTTAAAGAAAATTGAGTGCATGGCGGCAAATCCCAGGTTGCCCAGGCCGAGGGCCAACCAAGAGACGGGCGCTGCCGAGAAAATTACGTGGGCGACAAGGAAGGCTCCCAGGCAGATACGCCCCACTATGGCAGCGGCCACGATGGACACATTCCGCTTGATGTCAATGACAGTCATGATGTAGAACAGAGCGGGAATGGCCAGGAGCAACCCACACAGCCGCCACACCTCCAACTCGCCGGCATCGGTTATCCCCCAAAGTGCGGCAGTCCGAACGGGCAGGGACAAGACCAGGATAGCGATGGTCCAGTCGAAGATGATCCCCAGTAGCATGGTTATTCGCAGAGTCCTCAGATTGCGCCCCAATTGATTCATGATGCTCGCCCCCCGGTCATGAAGACCTTTTCTCGTCGTCAAGTAGTCTCCCTCAATCATATTGATGCGACTCTGGTTCCTTTTTTCACCGCAGAGAACGCCGAGACTTCGTCGTGAGCTCAGTCGAACGACCGCTGAGAAAACCTATGAATCTCCGCGAACTCTGTGTGCTCTGCAGTTGAGAAGAGAAGGCATTTAAAGAGAGAGACCACCCGTCGCCACGACGGGTCATAAACTACTCCCCGTACAACTCGGCAATATCTACCGTGGGACTGGGCTTCTCGTCCGCGCCCATAGCCGCGTAGAAATCCGTGTCGTACTTGCGGGTCTGTAAAACGATGGGCATAGGCACAGCATGCCCCATGAGCAACACCTGCTCCCGTGTGTCCAGGCTCTCCAAAGCACCGCGCAAGAAGCTCCGCCCGGACATGCCAGTGAGCACGGCCTCGATGTCTCGCTCGTCGGTGAGTTTACCCGTGATGCGCGTGCCGAGCTGCGAGAGCACTTCGCTGTCAATCCCACTGGGTCGCTGGTCCACCACGGTGAGGGTGACGTGGTATTTACGCAGCTCGCGGGCGATGATGCCGAAAATCGTCTGCCGACTGACCGCCGGGTTCAAGAATTTGTGGGCCTCTTCGATGGTGATCATCAGCGGGCGGGGCTTGTCGGTAGGTGATTGGGTCTGCTCGTAAAGCTCCACCTTCTCGCGGTAGAGATGCCGCACCCGGCGAGTGACGACGTTGGCCACCAGCATGTGGTCCAACGGGTGATCGTAGCGCCCGAAGTGCAGGATGACGTGCTGCCCCCTATCCAGAGAGGCCACCATGTCATCAATCACGCTGAAAGGAGCTTCGGGCACAACGTAGGGCCGGCGCTCGATGCGTTTGAGGTTGCGCTGCAGGGCAGCCAGGGACCCCTCATGCGCGTTGTACCTGGAACAGAAGTCTGAGATGTCGTCGGGACTCATGGCCAGGAAACGACTCAACCACTCCGGGCCGTAGGCATCGGTCAGCAGACCGACGTTCGCCTCGGCTGTGGCCCGCAAGTTGAGTTCCTCGGCCAGCAATAGCACATCTTCGGCCTCGATCTGGTTCAGCCCGATCTTGAGGGTCACGTCAACCCCGCGACCACCCCGGGCCTGGGCCTTCTCATCCAGCGAGTAGATAAGCACCTTGCTGCCAAACAGGTGCTTAAGTCCTTTGACGAACACCCCATCCTCGGATTCTTTACCGAAGGCGTACTCATCGTGCATATCGAAGACCAGGTTGACGGCGACACCGGATTTGATTATTCCACACAGAAGCAGACGCACCAGGAAGCTCTTGCCTGTGCCGGATTGGCCGAACACGCCGTTAGAGCGCTCGGTCAGGCGCTCCAGGTCAATGCAGATGGGGATGTCCATCGTCAGAGGAGTGCCCATGGCGAAGTGAGTTTTGTCCTCGTGACCGAACACCGCGCCGAAGTCGCTCTCGGTGGCCTGGCGCAGTTCGGCGAAGTGCATGGGGATGGTGCGCACGGGCTGCGGGGGTTGCAAATCCACGATGAAATCCGTCTCCGCACCGCGAGCCATCATCAGCATGGGTTTGACCTGCACCGTGGCATAAGTGGTCGTCCCCCGCAGAACACGGGAGATGAAAGGCGATGCGTCGCGCGGCGGATCGGCCAGCACGCCCTTGTCTGTAGCGCGCAGTTGGATATCGCTGACCATGCTGAAATAGCGGTTCTCCTCACCTTCGACGACCACAAAGTCGCCGATGCGCAATCCCTCGGTGGAGACGCCGGGGTCCAGGCGCACGGTGAGGCCGGCGTTAAAAGCGCCGTCGGTGACCACTCCTAACCGCTTATGTGTCATCTTCCCTCCCCAAATAAGCAGTTTGTTTCATAAGTCCACCGCAGCTTCCCGGAAACGCGGGAAACACAAAGGTTGCAGGTTTCAAGTTGCGGGTCTCGGGTTTTGAGTTGGGCGTG
This sequence comes from Anaerolineae bacterium, assembly GCA_014360845.1. Lineage (GTDB taxonomy): Bacteria > Chloroflexota > Anaerolineae > JACIWR01 > JACIWR01 > JACIWR01. Next base: position 3,952 of record JACIWR010000158.1, on the reverse strand, counting down.
ACAGTAAACGAAACCTGAAACCCCGAAACCATGAACCTGAAACCCTGAAACCCCGAACCCGAAACCCAAAACCTGAACCCCCTAACTCTCACAGAACCTCCGGCAGAAAACACTGCCAGGGAGCAAACACGGGCTTACGAAACACCCTGATAAGGCTAACCTGCCGGCTCAATCTCGTACAACACAGTCATCATCCGCTCGTATTCATCCTTAAGCAGCGAAGTGACCTGGTGCGCGGCCCGCTCCAGCCATGCATCATCGCGCCCGCGAGCCCGGTACACCTGGCGGATATGAGCGGCCAGGAGTTGCTCGGCGGGGACCTCGCCCTGGGCGTTCAGCAGCAGACGGAAGTACAACAATCGCTCGCTGAACCGGCGCACCTCATCGGGCGTGCACTCGTGGACATCGTAATGCAAGCGGGGAGGCTGCGGCGGGAGATACTGCTGGACGGTCCCTTCCTCAAAGCAACCCACCAGGACGACGGTGAACTCGGTATGTAGCACGCGGGTGAGCTGTGGTTGCTCGGCGTAAAGAGCCTCGTCATACACCTCATCGTTGGCACGCGGCACGGCCCGCCGTCCGGGATCAGGGCTGGTAGTGGTGCCAAAGGCCACCACGCCGTAAGCGTAATCCTCGCCGCCGAGTTGGACCTTCACCAGGCTGCCCAGGGCAGGCGGTTGGTGCAGAGTTTTACTCACAGCCACAAAGCTGGTCGTGCTGGTCTCAACGATTTCGCCTATCCTTCTGGATGACACGGTTGACTCAGCGCTCATTCATACACCTCTGCTGCGTTTGCTGCGGTCTTTAGCCGAGCGGATATAGGGTATCCGGCGGCGGGCCAGCGCCTCTTCCACCAATTGCTCGACCATGCGTCGTTCGGTGGTACTGATCACGGCCTGCTCATGCGCCTCCACCAGGACAGGGGGATAGGGTGGGTAATCACCACTGCGCTGGCATTGATCATACACCAGGCTGTGCACCAGGTCGAGATGCGGCGCATGGGTCATCACCCACTCGGGGGCCTCAATGCGCGTTATCTCCCCATCAATATTGAGGTAGAAAAACAGCACGCAATGCTCCCTATACTCCTCCAGGATGGCCGAACGGCTGCGAAACAGGGCCGACCTCTCCCCAGGAGCCAGAATCCCGGCGAAGAGATGACGATCTCGAATAGTGCCCAAAAAGCGACACAAATCCTGCTGGGCGGTGTCCAGAGAACAGCGCTCACAATGGGTGGGATCGTCCTGACAAATAGAAACGCGCAGCGCGTTCACCACCTCCTGGCTGCCTGTGTAGCTGATGTAGCTGGCCACAGGTACTTCTGCCCGCAGAAATGCGTCCAGGCAAGCAAGGAACGGCTCCAGAAAGGCTCGCTTGACCTCGGATTCTTCCTTGCGCTGCAAGGCCCAGAGAATAAGCGAGCCATCGCGCAACGCGATAGCGGGTAGACTGGCCAGCCCCAGGGCTTCGCGCAGGGCCTTCATCTCCTCCACCGCCATACGCACCCCTAAGCGCTCACCTTCGATGGGAATGCGCTGACCGGTGGGGTCCAGATACAGCTCCGCGTCTTCGAAATACAAGCGCCCGCTTGAATCGAGATGGGCATCGGGGTAGCGACCATAGGTAAGCACCGCGTGGCCGGTATTGATCACGTAGAATCGCAGCGGGCTGTGGCGGTCGGGCGGGATGAAAGAGCCGTCAGCGGCGATCACGCTGAAATCGGTGGGAGGTGCGGGCGCGGGGACAGTGACACTTAAAGTGTCCAAGGGCTCAGCCACCAGCCAGGGGTATTGCCTTTGGCGATCGCTGAGTTTGGCCAGTAACACGGCAGGGTTGACCCGATAAAAGAATTCACGAGCTGCTGCCAGCAGGTCCTGGCGCACCGGGGCGGTGGCCGCTTCGGCCATCCGCTCCACCTGCTCATGAATTGGACCGAGTTTAAGCGGCACGGCGCACTCCTCACCTTAACGTAAGATGCCCCCATTATACCCGGAACTGCCTTTACTGACAAGAAAGAGGGAAAGGTGCATTTCCCCCCAGAATATGGTAGGCGCGGTTTCTTACCGCGCAACCCGGTCACGACAGTGTGCCTTCGCGGTGCTGGGAGCCGTCGGGCCGCGCTATGGTAAGCGCGGCTACCCCAACTGTGGGGCGCAGCGCCGCTGCCCCCCTACAAGGTGCAAACTCGCCCCAAAACTGACGCACACCCCGGCTCAACACAAACTTTTCGCCTCTTTACCACTTGACACCGGGTAGGGCCTGGTGTAATATTGAGAGCGGGATAGGGGAAAATCAACGAGGGCTGGGGACCCCGATCCCCAGCCCTCATCAAAAAGGAGGAGAAGAAGAGATTGCTAGACGGCACGGCCCATATCTGACCTTATTGTCAGCCACCTGCCCGCGCAGGTGGGGGGCATAAGGATGACCATCGCCTTTGATGGGCCATGCCTTTTCGATTATAATCATACTACAAGTGAGCTTGCCGGTGCTGGACGGCAACCCTACGATTACCCTACGCATGATATACGAACAGGGTGCCGGCAACGAGGTATTGTGTGGGAGGGTCTCGGTGAGTGAGCCGCTGAGCCGCCAGGGTAAGTGGGCCTGGGCTGAGGGATGGCGCACTTCCCGCAGAGAGGATAAGGGAATACAGAGCCTGAGCTTTTCCCTGTCAGGCTTGCAGAGTAAACAGCTCTTGAGCACTCGCGCTTTCAAAAACTTCCAGAACAAGACCGGGCTGAAGGATTTTTCCTGGCGGGTGGTGTATGCCCGTAAGGCCAGGCGAAAAAAGCCCCATCTGCGGGAGCAGCTCAAAAATCACCAGGGAGCCATCGTGTTTATCCATGGCTGGGATGGCAGCGGAGAAATCTGGGAGGACCTCCCCGCCCTGGTATGCCAATCTAACCCGCGCCTTATAGCGCTGGTGCCCGATGTCAACGGCTTTGGAGGCTCCCCCTTTATAGACGAGGTGCCGAGGGTGAAGCATTGCAGTCCCAAGGGGCTGATGTTGGCCGTGGAACTCTGGCTGCGTCTGCTGCACTTCGGACCAGAGCGCGGACGCCCATCGAGACGCCCTTTGATCTTCGTGGGCCACTCGATGGGAGGAGCGGCACTCTTTTACAAAACAGAAGGGGGATGGGAAAACAAGCCTTATGGCTTATGCGCCGTCGCCCCGGCCCTGCTACACAACGATGGCCTGCGCAAAGGCTTCTACGTGACCTTGGGCGTTGGCATCGGCGCGGGAATGCAGCTCGATTTTCTGGATAAGTTCAAAGACAAGCTCGCCCCGCGGGTGGTCGAGATGCTGATTGAAGGAGCCAGCCGCAAGGTCAAGGGCGAACACCGTCGCATCTTCGCCAAAACGACCAAAGGGACCCTGGCGCAGACATTTTACGCGCTTGGCGTGACAGAGGAACCAGTACAACGCACCACCTGGGACAACTTTCGGGTCATTCTGGGCCATCGCGACCGCCTGGTCGGTATCGCTCCCATGCTGGAGCTGTTGGAGAGTCTGGGATTGGGATCGGACAACATCCGCGTGGTCTTGGGCGACCATTACTTCTTCTCCCATGGTAAAAGCTCGCCCCGGGAGCACGCGCGCAACCGGGAGATTCTGCTAGAGGAGATTCTCGATCTCTACGAACGGGTGCGCCGTGAGCGTCTGCCGGGTGAGCCCGACGGGCGATGAGTAAGGGCGAGGTCGCAGGGCCTTCCCAGGGCCGCCGTGAACCGGCGGCCCTGGGGGTTCATAATTCGGGTGCACTTCAGTTTGGGGGCAGGTTTGTCCCGTAGCGGCCGACCGCTGCTGCGTCCTGAGTGAAAGCGAAGGGTGTCGGCCTAAGGCGGGCAGAGCCGCCCGCCGCTACGTCGGGGAGAGTATCTCGCGGAGTTGGACTCCGCGAGCAGAGAGTCTGTCCCGCAGTTGCACTGCGGGACAGCGAAAGGGCCTTGC
>JACIWR010000157.1 GCA_014360845.1 Anaerolineae bacterium | reverse complement strand
AACACGTACTTAACCGCACAGGTCGAAATCTTTTTGCCCCTTGACTTAGAGTGCACTCTAAGTTGTATAATAGAGTGCAGAAGGAGGTGACCTGATGGAAACAGGACTGACAGTTCAACAGGCAGCGCAGAAGACGGGCCTGAGCGCGCACACCATCCGTTACTACGAGCGCATCGGCCTGATCCCCACCATTCAGCGGGCCGCCAATGGACACCGCCGCTACACGGAGGACGACATCGGGTGGATCGAATTTCTCAAGTGCCTGCGCTCGACGGGGATGCCCATCGCGGAGATGCAGCGCTACGTCGAGTTGCAGCAGGCAGGCGATGCCACCCTGAACGACCGGCTGGCTCTGCTCGAAGCGCATCGTCGCCGCATCAAGGCCAAGATTCGAGAGCTGAACAACTTCTTGGAGAGGATTGAGGGCAAAATTGACTACTACCAGCAGATGAAGAACCGGTTGCAGTTACGGGATTAGCGAGGAGGGACGAAAATGGGATCCATACTCATCCTCTATCACTCCCAGGAATACGGCAACACCGCGGTCATGGCCCAGGCCGTTGCCGAGGGGGCCAGGGCTGCCGGTGCAGAGGTGACCCTGGTCAACACGAACGAGCAGCGGATGGACATCGAGCAGTACCGCCAATTCGACGCCGTGGCCTTCGGCTCGCCCGATTACTACAGCTACATCGCCGGCGGGTTGAAGATGTTCCTGGATGACTGGTACATCGCGCGCAAATCCAATCGCCAGGGACTGGAGAACAAGCCCTACGGCCTGTTCTACTCCCACGGCGGCAGCGGACGTGTGCGTCGCCCGCTGGAGGAACTCTTCAGCAGGATGGGCCGGCAGGTAGGCAAAACTATCGCGTCTCACGGCAGGCCCAACGAGGCCGTGCTGGAAGCATGCCGCGACCTGGGGCGACAACTGGCGAACGCGGTGTAGCATGGACACCGTCGCCTTCGGCAGAACGGACCTGCGCGTTTCACGCCTGGCCTTTGGCACCGGTACCCACGGCTGGGCCGGGCGCTCGCAGCAAACCGACCTGGGACTGGACAGGCTGGCCGGCCTGCTGCGACTGGCGTATGACCACGGCGTCACCTTCTGGGACGCGGCGGACGAGTACGGCTCGCATCCCCATGTGGCGAGAGCGCTGCGGGAAATCCCCCGCGACCAGGTAGTGATCGCCACCAAGACCACCTCGCGCCGCGCCGCTCAGGTCACGCGGGACGTGGAGCGCTTTTTGAGAGAGCTGAACACCGATGTGCTCGACATCGTCCTGCTGCACTTTGTGACGCAGTCCGACTGGCCGCAGCGCTATGCCGGCGCGATGGAGGCCCTCTCGCGGGCCAAGGAGCAGGGCCAAGTGCGCGCTGTGGGCATCTCCTGCCACGGCCTGGAACCCCTGCGCACGGCGGCGGAGACGGACTGGGCAGAGGTGGTGCTGGCGCGCATCAACATGGCGGGCGTCCACATGAGCGCGCCCCCTGCCGAGATGGTGCCCGTCCTCGAAAAGCTGTACACGTCTGGCAAGGCCATCTACGGCATGAAGGTCCTGGGTTGCGGCCAGCTCGCGGGCAAGGCTCGCGCCGCCATGCAGTATGTCTTCCAGCTCGGTACCGTCCATGCCATCACCGTCGGCATCAGCAGTCGCGAGCAGCTATTGGAAAATATCCGTATAGTCGAAGACCTCTCACCGCGTTACCCGCTACGATGAGGGGATGAAAGTATGAGTTAAGGAGGAAAACAGTGCAATATCGTCAATTTGGAAAACTGGACTTCCGGGTCTCGGCCCTGGGTTTTGGCGCGATGCGGCTTCCCATCATAGATGACGACGTGGCCAAAATCAACGAGCCCCTGGCGACCGAAATGCTCCGCTACGCCATAGACCACGGTGTGAACTATGTGGACACGGCGTACCCGTATCACGGCGGGAACAGCGAGGGGTTTGTGGGACGAGTGCTCCAGGGAGGGTACAGAGAAAAGGTCAAACTGGCTACCAAGCTACCCAGTTGGGAGATCAAATCCCGCCAAGATTTTGACAAGTACCTCAACGAACAACTCACCCGGCTACAGACCGATCACATAGACTTCTATCTTTTGCACGCTCTGAACAAAAAGTCGTGGCACAAATTGCGCGATCTTGGCGTGCTCGATTGGGCCGAAAGGGCCATCGCCGACGGTCGCTTTCACTATCTGGGGTTCTCATTCCACGACGACTACGAGGTCTTCAAAGAAATCGTGGACGCGTACGATTGGACCTTCTGCCAAATCCAGTATAACTACATGGATGTGGAGAATCAGGCTGGCACCAGGGGCCTGCAGTACGCCGCCTCGAAGGGCATGGCGGTGGTGATCATGGAGCCCCTGCTGGGCGGCAAGCTCGTTGACCCGCCCCCAGCGATTCAGTCCATCTGGGATAGCGCCGCCCGGAAGCGCACCCCGGTCGGTTGGGCGCTGCAGTGGCTATGGAATCAGCCCGAGGTGTCCGTCGTCCTCAGCGGCATGAGTACCCTGGAGCAGGTGAAAGAAAACGTCGCCCTGGCCAGCGCCTCCGGCATCGGTACACTGACGGCGGACGAACTGGCCCTCTACGACCGGGTGCGGGCCAGGTATCGGGAACTGACGGCCATCCCCTGCACCAGGTGCGGTTACTGCATGCCCTGCCCACAGGGCGTTGACATCCCGGCGAACTTCGCGAACTACAACGACGGCCTCATGTACGATAAACCCGAGGCCGCGCGAGGCCAGTACAGTTGGTGGAAGTACGCCTACGAAGTGCAGGGCAACCTGGATCACGACATCCGGGCCGCCCAGTGCATCCAGTGCGGCGAGTGCGAGACCAAGTGCCCCCAGGCTATCCCCATCAGCGAGTGGATGCCCGTCATCCATCGGGCGCTGGCAGAGAACGGGCCTTACGTCACCGAACTCGAATAGTTGAATCCACCGCAAAAAGGTCATTTTACCGCAGAGACGCAGAACCCGCAGAGACCCTGTTAATGTAGAACTCCGCGCTCCCGGTGTCTCTGCGGTGAGTTTTTGCAGTGAATCTATAGTCGCTTGAACGGTTCAGCTAATATCCTTTGAAATACGCAGCGGAGGAATTTACGAATGGCCAGAGCAGAGATTGTCTCCGGCATCTGCGGCTTCACGACAGTCGTCGAAGCCTCTATGAACGGTCGGAGTTGCCAACTCACCATCACCAGCCAATGCCAATTCATCCAGCGCCTGGCGGAGGAATTGACCCAGGTCAACCCCTTGGAGGAAATCTCCTTTCGACGCTCCATGCCTCGGACATATCAAGCGGCGGTCAAACACTGTGCTCACGCCGCCTGTCCCGTACCGGCCGGCATCATCAAGGTAGTAGAAGTCGAAGCCGGCCTGGCCCTGCCGGCTGATGTGCATATCAAACTATCCGGTCGCTCGACAGCCCAGGAAGGAGAGAGCGAGAAGGCGCGTTAATGCTACAACCCCTTCGCTCTCGCGGAGTTGAACTCCGCGAGTAGGGCTTTTCAAAGAATTGACCCAGGTGACAGTCACCCCCGATCTGCTGGTGAGAAAGGTGCTCAGGCAGGGAGCCGTATCTTGCCATCTTTTGCGAGCCTCCTGTGCCGAAAAGGTGACTGTCACCTGGCCTGCGCTAGATTGAAAAGCCTTACCCCGCGAGAGCGCAAGATTGACCCCAGCGCGGAATTCCCTTATAATAGGGCCATTGTGCCCGGCTTATCCCAACAGGCGACGGGCCCCGCTAGCTGAGAACCAGCCGGTCAGGAGGGAAACATGGCATCACCACGGACGGTCGAAGTCACCTCGCTGCCGCAGTCCATCGAGCAATTTATCGCCCTGCGCAACCAGGTCGCGCACACACCCGAGGGCGGGGCAGCGGTATTCATCCTCGCCCTGCTCACCTACACTCTCAATGAGGAGCTGGGACGGCAGTGCCTGGTCGTTGCCATTGACCGCGAGTGGCTCCAGGAAGGCTCAGGAGGATACCGGGGTCAGCAACTGCGCCTGACAGACATGCGCCGCATTCAGACTCAGCTCAAAAACCGCTCATACCTCCCCCGATCATACATCAGGGGCGCTCTCCCTGAAAACGGTTACCAATTGCCTGTCCCACCTTACACCCTCCAGTTCGTGGATAATCCCTACAGCGGTGACCACGACTCCGGCACCTACAAGGTGTTTGTCGTCTCCTCGGGCGCTACCAGCCCTAGACCGATCCGGGTGCGCCGCAACAAGCAGGGAGTATGGAAAGCATACGAGTGGAGCAGTCTCATCGTCGGGGTGAGAGAACCAGTGCAGGACATCCGAGATGAGCTATGATCCGGGTCCCGCAAACAGCCAATAAGCCATAGCAACTGTCCTCCCGCCCCACCTTGTCCAGCAGACGGACAGAAACGCTGTTCAGGAGTACAAGTGACCGATCAAAACAACCTAAAACCACAAAATAGACGACGCCAATTACTACTGGCCGTCCTGGCGGCCCTCACTCTGACCGTAGCCGCCTTTGTCGGTTGGCGCTACAGCGTCTACCAGACCTACCGCACCCACATCCGCCCCGGCGTGCACATCGCCGGCCTGGACGTGGGCGGCCTGACCGCCGAAGCGGCCACCGCTCTGGTCAAGGAGAAAATCGCCGCCCCGTTGCAAGCGCCCATCACGGTAGGGACGCAGGGTGCTGCGCCCTCATCTCTCGACCAGAAAACCACCTTCTCCGCCGAGGAGGCCGGTTTCCACGTGGACGTGACGGCCATGGTACAGGCTGCCACCGCGCTGAACGCCGACCTCACCTTCGGCGATTTCCTGTTCGGCACTCCGCCGCCCCTGGACGAGGACATCCCATTGCAAACCCACCTGGACGAAGCGCGGGTGCGCGCCTTCCTGGACGAGTTAACCGCCGAGATCAATCAACCCCTGCGCGAGCATACCCTGGACGCCCAGGCACTGCAATTCATCCCCGGCCAGGAGGAACGCCAACTGGACACCACCGGCGGCATCGAGAAAATCCGCGCCGCCTTCCTGTCCTCCGACCCGGCGCAGCGAACCGTCACCCTGCCGGTGCAAACCCGCCAGCCGCCATCTCCGACCCCGGACGAGTTGAGAGTCCTGCTGGAACCCATCGCCGCCCGCGTAAGCACTCCGCCGCAGCCGGTGCGTGTGCTGACCACCACCCTCACCTCCGATCCCCGCTGGCCCGAGTGGTGGACTCCGCCAGGGGCCAGCCGCGTCGCCTATACCTTCGATCCGGGGCGCATGGGCCGCGAACTCGACATCGAGGCCTCCATCGCCCGCATCCAAACGACCATCGCCTCTGGAGACTCTTCTCCCGTCTCCCTGGTCATCACCGACGTCAACCCACCTCCTTTGGGTCTGGAGGACGGGCTGAAGCCCTTGCTGCTGGACATCAGCAACGAGTTCCCCGGCGTGACCAGCCTGTACGTGGCCGACCTTTCCTCTGGAGAGACCCTTAGCCACAACCTGCACGTCGTCTACTCCGGCATGAGCCTGCTCAAAGTCGGCATCCTGGTCACCGCCTACCGTCACTGGAACGGCGACCCGCCCGATGACATCCGCAGCAACATCGCCTACATGATTTCTGAAAGCAACAACGCTGCCTCCAACCTGGTGCTGATGGGCATCGGCGGCGGCGAGGACGCCATCCCCGGGGTCAAGGCCGTCAACCAGACCTTCGCCGACCTGGGCATGATTCGCACCTTCATGCGCCAGCCCTACTACGTCGAAGGGGGAGCCAAATGGCCCGCCCTGCCGCCGCCGGACCTGCCCGAGGACAAGAATGTACCCGCCGCCGAAGCGGCCATTGACACCCATCCCGACGCCATGATGCAGACCCGCCTGGCCGACATGGTCATCCTCTGGACGGCACTATACGAAGGATGCCAGGGCAAAGGACTGCTGCTGGAAACCTACCCCGACAGCCTCGATGCTGCAGCCTGCTGCGAGATGCTGGATTGGCTGAAGACCAACCCCGTGCGTACCGTCATCGGGGCCAGCGTGCCGCCGGAGGTGCCCATCGCCCACAAACACGGCTGGGTGGCCGCCACGCGCAGCGACATAGGCATCATCTACTCGCCCGGCGGCGATTATCTCTTCGGCCTGTTCATGTGGCAGGACAGCGATTGGATCAACTGGGACGTGTGCTTCCCCCTGTTCCGCCGCCTGTCGGCCACGGTGTACAATTACTTCAACATGGGGCCGCCCGCCTCCATCAATGACCACTGATCACGACTAACGACCAATGACTAACGACCAACGACTAATGACCAACGACCAAACGTGCCCACGAACACTCATGATCGCACTGCTAACCGCGTGCATCATCGCCGGCTGCAACCCGCCCACGGACGTGACCACCAGCACGCCGAACCCGGTCGTGACTGCCACGCTCACCCCCAGCCCTGCTCCGACCCCGACACCCGCTCCCACCGCGACCCCTACCCCGCTCCCGGGCCGGCAGACCGCCGCCTTCGTCTCCGATTACGAGGGCAACGACGAAATCTACCTGCTGGACCTGGACGACGGCACCATCGTCAACCTCACCCAGCACCCCGCCGACGACAAAGCTCCGGCCTGGAGTCCCGATGGGCGAAGACTGGCCTTCCAGTCCCATCGCGATGGCAACTGGGAGCTCTATCTGCTGGACCTGGTCAGCGGCGCGGTGACTCGCCTGACCGATCACCTGGCCTACGACGGACGCCCGGCCTGGTCACCCGATGGCACGGCCATCGCCTTCGAGTCGTACCGCGACGGCAACCTGGAGCTGTACCTGCTGGACCTGACCACGGACAGCGCTCCCCTCCGCCTGACCGACGACAAAGCCGGGGACTACGCCCCGGCCTGGTCACCTGATGGCTCGATGCTGGCCTTCACCACCTGGCGCGACGGTAACAAAGAGATATATGTGCTCGATTTGACCACGGGCGCGTTGCACAACCTCACCCAAAACCCCGCCGACGACGAATTCCCGGCCTGGTCGCCCGACGGCAAGGCCATCGCCTTCGTCTCCTGGCGCGATGGCAACGCCGAGTTGTACACCATGCGCCCCGACGGCAGCGCACAACAGCGCATCACCACCAGCGACGTGTACGACGGCGCACCGGCCTGGTCACCGGACGGGCAGACCCTCATCGCTGAGAAATACGTGCGCGGCGAGCCTTTCGAGGTCTACGACCCCTACCGCCCCGGCGAGGTCTACCTGTTCGCCACCAACCCCGCCAGCGAACACGCGTGGCAACTCACCGCCAGCACCTTCGGCCAGCGCCAGCCAGCCGTCGCCTACGCCATCTGGCCCGCCGACCCCATCCCAGCCCCCACGCCTACCCCGCTGCCCTCGCCGTTACCCGGCAGCCTCCTTAACCTGCGCGAGATGTCGGTCAGCGCGCCGGGGTACGCTCTTCTGCCCTATCTCAACGAGCGCGTGGCCGACTCCTACGAGGCCTGGCGCGCCGAGGTGACCGAGAAGACGGGTTACGACTTCCTGGGCCTGGTCAGCGACATGTTCCGCCGCTACGGTCCCTCACGGCGCAACTACGGCTACCTGAGCTGGCACCGCGCCGGGCGGGCCGTTGATTTACGCTTCGACCTGATTGACGAAAACGGGGAGAATCGCCTGATCCGCGTGCGCGAGGACATCGGCCAGCAGATTTATTGGCGACTGTTCATCAAATGCGCGGCCCAGGACGGCACGCAAGGGGAACCGATGACCGTGGGCGAGTGGCGCTTTTGGTGGAACGTGGATCGCAGTCTCGAACCGGAGATTTACGAGCAAGGTGGCGAACCCCTGCTCCCGCCGGAGGGTTACTTCGTGGACCTGACCGCCATCGCCCACAAGCATGGCTGGGAGCGCATCGCCGCCTATGACGAAGAAGATTATTCCTGGAAATTCGACACTCTGGGCACCGAATACTGGCATTACCAGCGCACCGACGGTCTGACCTGGTACGCGGCCATGCAGGAGATTTATTCCGAGGAGACCTTGCAACAGGGCTATACCTGGGAGCAATGCCAGGCACTGGGCATCGGCGAGGATGTGCTTCGCGCCAAGGGTATCCCCACACCAGCGCCTGCACCAACGCCTTGAGCCAGGCGCGACAAAAGGTGCGACGCACCTCAAGAGGTGCGTCGCACTTCCTCTACTCCTCATCCTCAACCAGCGCTTTGCCGGTCAAAGCCATGAACACGTCCTCCAGCGTGGGCTCGTGACCATCCGCCTGTGGCACCAACCGCTTCAGCCCGGCAGGCGTATCCAAAGCCACGATGCGCCCCTCATCGAGGATGGCGATGCGGTCACACAGGGCCTCGGCCTCGTTCATGTCGTGAGTGGTGAGCAGGATGGTAGCCTCGTGCTTCTCCCGCAACTCGCGGACGAAGGCCTGCACCTCGCGCTTGGAACGCGGATCGAGACCCGTAGTCGGCTCGTCCAGCAGCAACAGGATCGGAGAGCTGAGGAAAGCGCGCGCGATGGCCACCTTCTGCTGCATCCCCCGCGACATATCCTCCAGCGGCATGTAAACGTCCCGCTCCTTGATACCCAGGCGAGCGAGGATGGTCAGCGCCTGCTGCCTGGCCTGGCGGGCGTTCACCCCATACAGCCGGGCCGCGTAGAGCAGATTCTCCATCGGCGACAGCTTCTTGAAGAAAGCAGCATCCACCGAGACGCGGTTGATCATGCGCTTGACCACCATCTCCTCACGCTGCACGTCGTGGCCGAACACGGTGATCGTCCCCGAGTCTGGTATCAGCAGCGTGGCGATGAGACGTACCAACGTGCTCTTGCCGGAGCCATTGGGTCCCAGGACGCCGAAGATCTCACCCCGTTGTACATGCATGCTCAGGTTGTTGACCGCCACAACGGGAGCGCGCTTTTTCGAGCCATTCGTCGCCCCTCGCAGGCGGACCAGCCAGTTGCGGGTTCCGTGCTGCCGGAACATCTTGGTTGCGTTTTCGACGCACAGGGCGTGCTCAACATGAGGAACTCGACTTGCCGGATACATGATACCTCTCCTCCGTACATTTTAACCTAAAGGTGTAGCGGCGACTCTTTGTGTCCGCTTGCGGACAGCCAGAGTCTGCCCTCTACATTTTCACAAGAACATGAGGCGGAATGCGAAATCGCCTCAGCAGCCAAACCTCACCGCAGCGAGTGCCCCCGGCCCCCCATAAACAAACCAGCCGTGGGCACAGGATGGACCCACGGCTGGCATGCAGACGAAAATAAAAAGCCGTGGGCGTCGCTCGCACTGCCGCCCACGGCTAACTTGACGTAAGTTAACAACGGATAGGCGCAGTGCGACCAGGTACAAACAGATTCACGCTATCGCGAGAGCGAATATGTTGTAGCAACACATTAACCTGGCGCATTGCTTTTCCTGAGACCTCCATTTCCTGAAATCGCAAACCATTATAACACCGCCCGCTCATAATGTCAAATCGCCGCGACGCCGGGGGAGCCAGCGCCGCCG
>JACIWR010000156.1 GCA_014360845.1 Anaerolineae bacterium | reverse complement strand
ACGCCGAGGGCTCAGCCGAACGGTTGGCGGCAGCTACAGCGTGTAGACCGTAGGACAGGCTTTCCAGCTTGTCCGCGCCACATGCCGTCCGAGGCGGCGGGTAGGGCTCTCTGCCTCCCGCAACCAGCACCGCCTGTTACACGGCGGTGCGTTCTCAGCCGAGCCCAACCCGCCCTACTGATGCGGCCCCCCTTCGTCTCCGCTCAGGGCGAGCCTTCGTCTCCGCTCAGGGCGAGCCCTCGTCTCCGTCCCTCGACTCCGGCTCGGGACGGGCTCAGGGCACGGCGGCGGGCCGCCGCTACGGGACAAACCTGCCTCCAAACTGAAGCACACCCGTTTCGTCAGGAGCAAGCCCCCGGCGCGGCCGGGGATCAGTGACAGCTCGCCCGCAGTCGTGGCTCAAGGGGACTGATGCTCTGGCGACTCCAACAGGGCTTTCAAAATGCCCCACGCTGCCTGCACCGCGCGGGCTCGATGGCTCACTCGATTTTTCAAAACTGGTTCCAGCTCAGCCATGGTCCGTCCATATTCGGGCATGTAGAACACGGGATCGTAGCCGAAGCCGTGTTCACCTTTCGGCGCAAAGGCGATGAGTCCCTCACAACGTCCCTCGGCTGTGTATGTCTGACCGTCGGGGGTGGCGATGGCTATCACGCAACGGAAACGGGCCGTGCGCTCCTCCCATGGCACGTCGGCCAAATTGCGCAGCAGCAACTGGTAACGCTCCTCATCGCTCGCGCCCGGACCGGCGTATCGCGCCGTTCGCACCCCCGGCGCACCGTCTAAAGCATCCACCTCTAAGCCCGAATCATCTGCCAGCGTGAGCAGTCCGCTGGCCTGGGCGTAGGCCTTGGCCTTGATGAGCGCGTTCGCCTCGAAGGAATCCCCGCTTTCGACTACCGACAAGCTCAGGCCTAGTTCGGCAGGGAAAACCAGGTCCGCGAGCAAGGCGGCTAACAGGGAGCGATATTCTTCAATCTTGCCCGCATTATGAGTGGCCACCAGCAATTTCATGTTGACTAGACCTCCCAAATAGGGTAAAATAAGAACGTCATGTAAACCGTCATCGGGGAGAGCAAAACATGCAAGCTTTCGTTGCTTTTTATCAGACTTATGAACCCTGGCTCTGGTTGGGATGTGGGCTGCTCGGTCTGGCAGCCATTATCTGGCTCGTCGTCCTGCAGGTCCGTTTAAACCGCGCCCTGCGCCAGTATCAGAACCTCGTATCCGGGACTTCGGCGGGCAATCTGGAGGAGGTGCTGAACGAGCACATTGCCGAGGTGCGTCAGGTCACCAGCCAGATACAGGAGCTCGATGAGCGCAGCAAGCGGATGGAGAAGACCTTGCGCCATAGTATGCAGTGGCTGGGGATAGTGCGCTTCAACCCCTTCCGCGATATGGGTGGCGATCAAAGCTTCGCCATCGCCCTGGTAGATGGTCACGGCAACGGAGTGGTGCTCTCCAGTCTGCATGCCCGCGATGGCACGCGAGTGTACGCCAAGCCCCTGCGTCACTGGGAATCCACCTACACCCTGACTGACGAGGAAAAAGAAGCTATCGCCCGCGCTTATCAACAACAAAGCTGAATCAGCGTCCCTGCAAGTCAATCTTATCCACCATCGAACCCAAGAGCAGCAAGGAGGACGAAATCCATGTTCGGCAGAGAGAAACCCAAGACCCCCGTTTCCGACAAAATCGAGACCGTCATCGGTCCCAACACGAACCTGCAAGGCGACATCCGCAGCGACGGCGGGGTGCGCATTGACGGCATATTCGAGGGCTCCCTGCAAACGGCCGGCAATCTCATCATCAGCGAGGGAGCCAAGGTCATAGCCGACATCAGCGCCCACAACGTCTCCGTCGCCGGCGCGATCAAAGGTAACATCAGCGCCAATCGTCTGGAGATTCTATCCACCGGTCGAGTGTGGGGCGATGTCACCGTCAACTCCTTCCTCCTGGATGAAGGCGGTTTTGTGCGCGGCGAGATCATCATGCAAGGTGGCGAACCCGAACCGCCCCTGATCGAGCCTCCCAAAGAACCCCCTAAGCCCTCCGAGGAAATTGTAGACGTGGAGGCCGAGGCCGAGTAACACTTCCCCCAGAGGACGAGGGTAGGTCTGATTGGCAATCTGACCCGCGAGGGCGGGCGAGACCGCTGTGAGTGACTTGTATCAGGCTGCCTTTGTCTCAAGATGTTGAGGATGTAAAAACACGGCCCAGTCGGCATCTTTCAGGCCTGGACTGGGCCTTGTTGCGTGTCAGGGGCGTCGTGCATCCATCGTAGCCTCGCCCCGTAATTTGACCCACCGCGGGCGGAAACGTGACCAGGAAAGGGAGTGCCACAGTCCCAGCCCGGCCACGTAGCCGAAGCCAGCCACGTAGAGCAGCAGAAAAGGCACAGCGTAGATATTGCCGCGCAGGCAAGCGACGGCCACCGTGACCATGGCGTAGAGAGCTAAAACCGCTTCGCCCAGGGTAAGCCAGCTGGCAGAGACCCGGTATGCTTTGTCCCGCCAGTGGTCCCTGGCCGACTCCAGTCTGAATTTGGGAGTGCGTTGAAAGGTCTGACCGCGTCCCGTCAGCGCTTCCACCACGGCCTGGGTGTTGTTCAAAGTCACCCCCGTGCCCACCAGCGCCAGCAAGGGGAAAACAGCCCATCTGCGACGCCAATCCCTGTACAAAGCGTGCTGGGCCACGGCGTACAGCAGAGGAGGCCCTACACTGGCCACACTGAGATAAGCCAGGGGCAAGCTGGGCATCCCGCCCCACCACATCAGGGGCAGCGAAGTGAGAAGCAGCACCAGCATCAGGGGATGGACCAGGTAACTGCTGAGGTGAATCAACCCCTGCACTCGCTTGAACAGCGGCTCCGGCGCGGTCAGCAGTGCCCACCCCAGTTTGCGCAAGCACTGGATGGACCCCTTAGCCCAGCGAAATTGCTGTCGTTTGAAAGCGGCTATGGTGGGCGGCACCTCCGCTGGCGATACCACCTCTGGCAGGAAGAGGAAACGCCAGCCCCGCAACTGAGCGCGATAGCTCAAATCCAAATCCTCGGAGAGGGTATCGCCCTGCCAGCCCCCGCTGTCCTCGATACACGCGCGCCGCCAGATGCCCGCCGTGCCGTTGAAGTTCATGAAGAGCCCGGCCCGCTGGCGCGCGCTCTGCTCTACCACAAAGTGGCCATCCAGGGCCAGAGTCTGCGCCCGGGTCAACAGCGAATAATCACCGTTGATGTGTCCCCAGCGGGTCTGAATCAGCCCCAAATCCGGTTGATCCAGGAAATGGGGGATGGTCTTTTGCAAAAAGTCAGGAGAAGGCACAAAGTCGGCATCGAAGACGGCGACAAACTCGCCGCTGGCCGTTCGCAAGCCGTTGGCCAGCGCGCCAGCCTTGAACCCCTCGCGTTCCGTGCGATGGATGACGACGATGTCTATTCCTTGTCGGCGGTGATGAGCAGCTCGCTCCAGGGCGATGGCCGTGGTATCGTCGGTCGAATCATCCAACACCTGTATCTGTAGACGGTCCCGAGGATAATTCAGGGTCGCCGCCGCATCAATGAGCCGCTCCACCACGTAGCGCTCGTTGTAAAGTGGAAGCTGTATCGTCACCCGCGGGGTATCACTCAACGGGGGCGGAGGAGGAGCATGATGCCGATGTCGCCAATACAAGACCAGGAGCACCAGTGAGTTTAACCCATACAGAGCCAGCATCACTGCCGCAGTTACGTATATTGTTCCCAGGAATGACACGTTATTCCAGCCCTCCCATGTGATGTTCCGCAATAACGGGCCAAGTATATCATCGTTCACCCTTTCCGACAAATTACCATTGGTCCGCTTCTTATGAGCAGAGCAGGCGTTCTGAACGCCCCGAAACTGAAACGCACCGGCTCCGGGGAAAAATTTCAGCCTGGGCGGTTAAGTCCGTGTTTCAGTAGGTCGGGCCCGTGGCCCGACGCGGATGTGTCGGGGCATGAGCCCGTTTTTTGGCCACAGAACCACACGGAACCGCACAGAAGATTAAGCTGTCTGTGAAAATCCGTGGGTTTCTGTGGCGAAATTGAATCGTCCACGGTTAAGTAGGGCACTAACCGAGCAGTTGCCCTACAGGAAAAATTTGCTTGAGATGGTTCCTCATTCTGGCGGAAATAGGTTTACACTTTTGAAGCCCTGAAAAAATTCTCAAGAGACAATAGCCCCGCTTTGGGCCCAGATCTAGTGGGTAAATCAGCCCCCACTGTTTTCCGTTCGTTTCTTGGCTTGGGCGGTTTCTCTGTCAACGAATATCCAACGAGTAAACGAATAGACCGCGATGCTGCTCATTCGCTTATTCGTTCCACCATTCGTTGACAATATGTTGCCCGATTAAGGTGTCAACCCATTCTGAACCATCCCATTTGCTTTTAGGGCAAAAGGTGAGATAATAGGGGGCTGAGTGAATATGCCACGCAGTTGGCGACGAAGCCCCAGCTTCCTCGAACTCGCGAGCCTGAACCCCGCAAGTTCGAGGGCATGTGCGATTCGATTGCTACGCGACTCAGCACGCAACCCAAGGGAGCACAAGATGATCCCCGTCCTTGATGTAGAGACCCTCACTTACGAGCAGTTGGCCAAAACAATAGACCACTCCCTCTTGAAGCCGGAGTTGACCGACGAGGATGTGATGGCCGGCTGCGAGCTGGCCAAGCGTTACAATGTCGCTTCGGTGTGCGTCAAGCCCTGCCACGTGGCCCTGGCCGCTCGTCTTCTGGCCGATTCCGAGGTCAAAGTTGGCACGGTCATCGGCTTTCCCCACGGCCACAGCACCACCGCGACCAAGGAGTTCGAGGCGCGCGAGGCTGTGGCCAACGGCGCGCAGGAGTTGGACATGGTGATCAACATCGGCGCTCTGCGCTCCGGTCACGATGATATAGTGCGTGACGATATTCGCGCCGTGGTGCGAGCCGCCGGGGACCAGGCCATCGTCAAAGTCATCCTTGAAAATCATTACCTGACGGACGAGGAGAAGGTACGAGCCTGTCGTCTGGCGGAGGAAGCTGGTGCGCACTATGTCAAAACCTCGACCGGCTTTGCTCCCACCGGCTCCAGGGTGGAGGACCTCAAACTGATGCGCGCCTCGGTCAGCCCTCACATCGGGGTCAAAGCCGCGCACGGCGTGCGCAGCCTCGACGCAGCCTTGGAAGCCATCGCTGCCGGGGCGACCCGCATCGGGGCCACTCAAACAGAACGCATCCTCGAAGATTTCAAGCAACGGCTCAAAACCCGAGATAGTGGGAGCTAGCTGCCTTTTCCTGCTCCCGACATCTCCACTCTAAGACATGAGGAGGAAGAAAGCACATGGACATGATTCGCGCAGCCGTCATCGGTACCGGATTCATTGGCCCTGCCCATGTAGAAGCCTTACGCCGTCTGGGCATCGAAGTGGTGGGCATTGCCGGGTCCAGGCCGGAGCGAGCGCGTCCCAAAGCGGAGGCCCTCAACATCCGCAAGGTGTATGACCACTGGCAAGAGCTGGTAGCCGATCCCGCCGTGGATGTGGTCCACATCACCACCCCCAACTATCTGCACTATCCCATGGCCAAAGCGGCCATCGCAGCGGGTAAGCATGTGGTGTGCGAAAAGCCCCTGGCCGTGAACTCGCAGGAATCGGCGGAATTGCTCCAACTGGCGCAGCAAGCGGGTGTCGTTCATGCGGTCAATTACAACATCCGCTTTTACCCCCTCTGCCAAGAAGCCCGTGCCCGCGCGGCCCGCGGTGATTTGGGCGAGGTGTATATCATCCGTGGCTCTTATCTGCAAGACTGGCTCTTCTACGATACCGATTGGAACTGGCGATTAGAACCCGAGCTGGGCGGCAGCCTGCGCACCGTGGGTGACATCGGCACTCACTGGCTGGACCTGACCAGTTTCATCACCGGTCTGCGCGTGCGAGCGGTCTTTGCCGACTTCAGTACCTTTATCCCCGTGCGCAAGAAGCCCGCCAAGCCCATTGACACCTTTGCCGGCAAAGAACTGAAGCCGGAAGACTACGTCGAACAGGCCATTCACACCGAGGACTACGCCACCGTGCTTCTGGCTTATGAGAACGGCGCTCGTGGGGTGATGACCGTCTCGCAAATCTGCGCCGGGCGGAAGAACCGCCTGGCTTTCGAAATTGACGGCTCGAAAGCATCCCTGGCCTGGAATTCCGAGCGGCCTAACGAACTGTGGATTGGCCACCGCGGCAGACCCAACGAAGTGCTGCTGAAAGATCCCACCCTGCTCACTCCTCAGGCCCGCGACTTCGCCGGCTATCCGGGCGGGCACAGCGAGGGTTTCCCCGATACTTTCAAGCAACTATACCGCGCCGTGTACGGCTACATCCGCACCGGAGATCGCACCGCCCCACCCAACTTCCCGACCTTTGCCGATGGTCACGAAGAAGTACTCCTGTGCGAAGCCATCGAGCGCAGTGCCCGCGAAGGGAGATGGGTGGAGGTCGAGCGCTAGCTGGCTGCCGAAATCGCGCTCGCTGGCCGCCTGGCCGATTTTGCTGACTCAACATCGAGCATGAGGACCGCAACTGGTCCAGCGCGGGTTCTTGCCGGCCAGGGAGACGCCAGATTGTACGGGGGGCATTTCGTCTCTTGGCCCTTTTCGTTGTATAATACGCCACACGCAACATGTCTGGGAGGTGTGATGTCACAAGAGGCAATCATCACTAAGAGAGAAGACCCAGCCACGGCTGCAGCCGTCCATTACGTTGGTGTAGACCTGGGCGGGACTACGATCACTGCCGGAGCGGTCAACGTCGTCTCCGGTCAGGTCCTCGGTCGCCAGCAAATTCCCACCCTGGGCAAAGAAGGTCCCGATGCGGTCATGGCGCGCATGGTGGACCTGGTCCACGCCATCATAGCCGATGCGGGCCTGCGCCAAGAAGATGTGGGGGGCATCGGTGTGGGCTTGCCGGGTGTGCTGGACATGGAGCGGGGCATCACCGTGTTCCTGCCTAACCTGCCCGGCGGCTGGCGCAACGTCCCCTTGAAAGCGACTATGGAGGCCGGCACCGGTCTTCCAACCTACTTGCTCAATGATGTGCGCTCCTTCACCCTGGGCGAGAAGACCTTTGGCGCTGGACGCGATGTGGATACCCTGGTCTGTGTGGCTATTGGCACGGGCATCGGCGGGGGCATGGTCATCAGTGGAAAACTGCACATGGGATTGGACGGGACGGCGGGAGAAGTAGGGCATCAGGTGATTGACCCCTACGGTCCGCCCTGTGGCTGTGGCAGCCGGGGATGTCTGGAGACTTTCGCCAGCGGGCCGGCCATCACGTCTATGGCTCTCAAAGCCATCAGCCATGGACGCATGACCAAAATTGCCGAGATGGTCTCGTACGATTTGAACCAGGTGACCCCGGAAATTGTCTGTCGTGCCGCGCAGGCTGGTGACCCCGTCGCCAAGGACATCTACGAGCGTGCCGGCTTTTACCTGGGCGTGGGTATAGCCAACCTGATCACCATTATCAGCCCTCAGATGGTGGTCATCGGAGGCGGGGTGGCTCAGGCTGGCGATCTGCTCCTCGAGCCCGTCCGGCGCACAATCCGTGAGCGCGTCCACGTCACTCCCCTGGAAAAGGTTCAGATTGTGCCGGCCGAACTGGGCACCAATGCCGGTCTCATCGGTGCGGCGGTGTGGGCATCTCTGCAGGCAGCGCCAGAAAAGGCTGACAGCGACTAATCGAGCCGCCCCGCGCCGGGGTTTGCTTCCCAACCGCAGGCGGCTCAGAACCGCTGCATAAACCTGGGGCACATTTCACTTTTGGACGGCACCGCTGTGAAACAGGCGGTGCTGATTGTGGAAGTGAAGAGAGCCCTACCCGCCACCTCGCAGTTCGGCCAAGCCCTTGTCCGGCGAAGCTGTCACCGACCCCTCACTGCGTGAGGGGCTTGCGGAAAGCCTTCCTCCCTGCTGTGGACATGGGGTGACGACGGCGCTCAGGACGAGCCTCGTCCCCAAGCTGAAATGTGCGCCCCACTCTACTTGGCAAAAATGAGCATAATCTGGTATAATAAGAATCGCGGTTAGACGACATAGGCATGGGGGGCAAAGGAGCGAACCATGAACGACGAGCAGGTACAATCACCCCCGGTTAACTCCCCGCTTGCGGAAGATGCCTCATCAGCAGAAGCAGAAGTGCAGGAAGCTACGCCGACAACGCCTCCCGCCTCGCAGGAAAACACCTGGAGGCGATTGTGGCATAGACTGAAGAACAGCTTCCTTTTCCGTACCAGACGCCGACAAATAGTGACCGCCGTTGTAGGATTGCCGATCCTCTGCTGCCTGGGTTATCTGCTCGTCGGGCTGATAGCGCTACCCAGCACGGCCACGCTTACCGACTTGAAAGGCATTGTGCAGAAGAAGGCGGAAGATGCGACCGAGTGGCAGACGGCTCGCAACCATGACATCGTGCGCAACAACGATCGGGTGCGCACGGAGGAGCTTTCGGGAGCCACTCTGGTCTTTTTCGACGTTTCAAAAGTCAGGCTGGACGAGAAAACCGACGTCAGCGTGGTCGAGGTCAGTTCGCGCCGGGGAGGTAGCGCGGTCAACGTAGTGCTGAAGACCTGGGCCGGTCGCACGTGGGTGAGGGCAGTGCGCTTCGTGGACCCGGGCTCCACGGTGCGGATAGATACTCCCACAGCGTCTACCGTGGTGCGCGGAGCTCGTCTGGCTGTAGAGGTCGCCGAAGACGGTT
Source organism: Anaerolineae bacterium (assembly GCA_014360845.1). Classification (GTDB taxonomy): domain Bacteria; phylum Chloroflexota; class Anaerolineae; order JACIWR01; family JACIWR01; genus JACIWR01. The sequence goes on along the minus strand of JACIWR010000156.1, from coordinate 831 downwards.
CCACCCGGATTGATGTGGAACAGGGCAGCGCCACCGTGACCGTGGGCGAACAGCGGGTAGAGCTGGCCATGGGACAGCGGGCCAACGTCTCCGCCGCCGCCGAAGTCTCTACCGAACGCCTTTTCACCCCCGATATGCGCCCCCTCATGGATAAGGGCCAGGCCGCGTTGGACAGTCCGGAAAAAGAGTTCGTCCTGGAGATTGAAGAGCAGGAGTTGAATCAATTCCTGGTGGCCTACGTGAACGAAAACATCAACTTTGCTTCTGATCCTCAGATATGGTTCTTGGACGATGTGGGCATCCTCGGGGCCAGCGTAACCGAACCTTTCAAGGCCGAAGTCAATATCGCCTTCTCCCTTTTAGTCGAGGACGGTCAACTGCGCCCGCGCATTCGCTCCGTCTCTGCTGGCGGTGTACCTGTGCCCAGCCAGTTGGCCGATGGACTGATCCACTTGGTGATGGGCGCTTATGAGAGCTATCTGGCCGATACTTATCAATGGCTCGAGTTCACCACAGTACAAATCGAGGAAGGGCGGGCCGTCGTCAGGGCAAATAAACTGTATCGGTGAGGAGGGACCATGAACGAGCGGATTGTGGTTGATCCCAATATTCTGCTAGGGGTTCCGCACATCAAGGGTACGGAGGTGCCAGTCTGGACGGTGGTGGAGATGGTCAAAGCGGGTTTGACGACGGAAGAGATCATGGCCGCTTACGAAGGCTTGACCAAAGAGGACATCGAAGCCGCTTTGAAATATCAAGAGGAGCACGGCGCGTAGCCCGCTGGGGAGGAACTCATCTCCTGGCCATTTAATTGATAACGCAGGAGCTACT
>JACIWR010000155.1 GCA_014360845.1 Anaerolineae bacterium | reverse complement strand
CCCCGTCCCGGGGACGTTCCATGCGGCAAGACGCTGTCTTTTGCGCGGTTTTCTCAGCCGAGACGCCCCCGGGACGGGGGCTACGAGCCTGGGGAGGACAGTGCGCCTGCTAGCCTGAGTAGTAACGAACTCATGAACTTATCTGGACATGATTATATCGCAGAAAAGCTCTTCTGTCTGTGACAAAAATCTCTTTTTGATGGTTTGGGGCAGGTTTGTTCAGCTCTTTCGGTGCGTGCAGGGGATGACGGGTGATGGATGCCAGAGGATGATAAGGTGACTTTGGAGTTCAGATGGGCGATTCGTTCTATTATTCTATTAAAGGTGCAGCTTGCAAATGTGACCGCAGCGGCCCGTCGCTTGTGAAGCCCCCGCCGCAGGAGGGAGGTCACCGCTAACCCTGGGGGCCAGTTGTCACCGACCCCCGGCTGCGCAGGGGGCTTGGAAGCGGCCCGTCGCTTGTGAAGCCCCCGCCGCAAGAGGGGTGGGGGCACCGCCAAGCCGGGGGTTGGAAGCGGGCCGCGCCGACGGTCCCGTAAGATTTGCCGAATTTAAAACTCCACGCGGAGAACGCTCCTGGCAGCCCAACCAATCACGAAAGAAACCAGGGCTACCCCCAGACTGATGGACACCATCTCGGTCCACGTCTTGCGGAAGGGCACATCCTTGACGACGGAGACGAAGAAGGTGAACACCAAGATCACCAGCAGCGCATCCACGATGGCCAGGGCGAGGGCCAGATAGTAGCTGGAAAAGATGAAATAGGGGATGATTAAGAGAAAGACAGTGAGCACATAGGCTATCCCCGTGTAGATGGAAGCTTTGAGGGGGTCCTTTCCGTCCACCTCGGATTTGGTGGAGAGATACTCAGAAGCGGCCATGGAGAACGAGGCGGAGATGCCGGTGATGAAGCCGGCCAGGCCCACCAGGCGGGTGTTTAACAGGGCGAAGGTCAGTCCGGCCAGGGCCCCGGTGAGCTCCACCAGGGCGTCGTTCAATCCCAGCACCATAGAACCGATGTATTCCAATCTCTCCTCGTCTATCATATTCACCAACAGGGCTTCGTGTTCCATCTCGTCCTTGAGGATTTCCTCCGCTTTTGGGATTTCCTTGGCGATTTCGGCGTACAGCCTTTCGGCCTGCTCCTCGTTGCGTTCCATTAGTTTGATGGCGAAAGTCAGACCGAAAATCCTGGCGATGATGAGGTAGAACAGGGCTAGTAGCCTGTTGGGGCGTACTTCTGTTTTGGTGAACTCCATCCATTCGTTGTAATGGCGGAGTTCATCATCTGAGATTCTCTGTAGAATCTCGCCGTTTGGCCCACCCACTCTTTGGGCCAGGCGGTGGTAAACGATGTGTTCGGTTATCTCGCTTCTTTGAAAGCTCTGGATGACTTGCACGTCCATAGTTCTCTCCTTAAACAATGCGGGTTCATAACGATTTGTAGCGGCGGATGGCCCTGGTGTGAAGCCCCCGCCGCAGGCCGTGTCGTGAGCTATGCCGAACGACGGGGGTGAGGTCACCGCCAGACCGGGGGCCAGCTGTCACCGACCCCCGGCTGCGCAGGGGGCTTGAGCGCGGGCCGCCGCTACGACTCTATTGGCTCCGACGCAGACGCATGCCGTTCAGAATCACCACCAATGACGCGCCGACATCGGCCATGATCGCCATCCACAGCGTGGCCAGCCCCAGAGTGGCCAGCACGAATACCAGGGCTTTGACCGTCAGGGCCAGGGCGATGTTAGCGGTTATAGTGTTTCGTGTCTTGCGACTGAGTTCCACGATGAAAGGTAATTGGGTCAAATCATCGCCCATCAGTACCACGTCGGCCGTTTCCATAGCCTGGGCCGAGCCGGCACCACCCATGGCGATGCCCACATCGGCCTGGGCCAGGGCCGGAGCGTCGTTCACGCCGTCGCCGACCATGGCCACGATCCCGTATTTCTCCGCCAGCTCTTTGACGGCGGCCACTTTTTCCTCGGGCAACAATCCGGCGCGTACTTCGTCCATTCCAATCTGCTGAGCTATCTCGTCGGCGACGGTTTGATTGTCGCCGGTGAGCATGATGGTGCGAATCCCTTTAGCTCGCAGTTGGTCCAGGGCATGGCGGCTGTTGGTGCGTGGCGTATCCGCTACGGCGAAGAGGGCGCATACCTCATCATCATGCCGTACCATGATCACCGTCTTGCCCTGAGCGGCCAGCGCATCAGCCTGCTGACAGATGAAATCCTGATGGGGTATGTACTCGTCAAAATGGGCATGGCTGGCCACAGTTACGCGTGAGCCGTTCACCGTGCCCTCCAGGCCGCGTCCGCCCAGCACGGTGACATCTTGCGCAGGAGGAGCGACTACCCCCCGCGCTGCTGCTTCGGCGATCAGCGCTCGCGCCAGCGGGTGGGACGATTGCGCTTCCAGAGCGGCGGCGTGTTGCAGGCCGCAATCCTGCGGACATGCCCCACAGGTACAGACGCTGATGACATCCGTGGTCATCGGTCGGCCTTGGGTCAGAGTGCCCGTTTTGTCGAAGGCGAAAGCCCTGGCGCGGCTCAGCGCTTCCAGGTAGCGCCCGCCTTTGATCAGCACTCCCCGCGAGGCGGCGTTGGTCATAGCGCTCACCAGGCTGACCGGGGTGCTGATGACCAGGGCACAGGGGCAGGCGATGACCAGCATCTGCAGGGCGCGCATCAACCAACCGCGCTCTCCCCAGAAGGGTTGGCCGAAGAACAGCGGCGGGATGATGGCCACCAGGGCGGCTATCACGGCTACCGCCGGCGTGTAGATGCGGGCGAAGCGGTCAATGAACCGCTGTACCGGCGCTTGCCGCGACTGGGCCTCCCGTACCAGGGCTATCATGCGGCTCAGAGTGTTATCGGCGGCCAGACGAGTTACCTCCACCTCTAACGAGCCGGTGGTGTTGATGGTGCCGGCAAAGACCTCATCACCAGGCTTCTTTTCCACCGGTACGCTTTCTCCGGTGATGGGAGCCTGGTCAACGGCGCTTTCTCCGGCGCGCACGACGCCATCCACGCTGACCCGGTCCCCGGGGCGGATCAGCACGCGCTCGCCGATGGTCAGCTGTTCCACCGGCGTTTCCCTGGTCTCGCCAGTGGGTAAGAGTTTAAGAGCCATGGGGGGAGCCAGGTCCAATAAGCTGTCCAGGGCGCTGCGGGCCCGGTCGGTGGCGTAGCCCTCCAGCGCCTCGCCCAGCGCGAACAGCACCACCACGATGGCCGCTTCTGCCCATTCGCCGATGAAGACCGCGCCGGTGACAGCGATGACCATCAGCGTGTTGATGCCCAGGCCGCGAGCCAACCACAGCTCCTGCCAGGCGTGACGGGCTACCGGGATGCCACCCACGACGATAGCTGCCGCCAGGGGGGCTATCGTGCTCCAGGCGGGCAGGGGAAACCACATGCCGATCACGGTCAGGGCCAAACTCAATAAAGTTAACCATCCAGCGATGGCGGTCAACGTTGTCTCGCGCCGGGAAAACACGAAGCGGACAAAGCCCCACAGAGGCTTGTCCCTCTGGCGGCGCTCGGATTCGTCAATGACGAGCGTGTGCCCGGCGGAGCTCACGGCATTGGCGATCTGCTCCGCCGGGAGATCCGGTCTCGACAGGGAGACCGTCAATATTCCGGTGGTGGGGTCTAATTGGCAATCGTCTACCCCTTCCACCTTACTGACAGCAGCTTTAACTCGCGCCGCGCAGTCTGTACAAGTTAAACCGGTTACGATGAAAGACTTGGTTGTCATTCGTGCTGATATATCCTCCCGATTGAAAATTCGAAATGCGTCGGACTTTTCGATTTGTGCAGTTAAGTACGTATTTCAGCTACGAGCCGCCCCAAGTAGGTCGGGCCCGTGGCCCGACGCGGATGCGGCGGGACTTCGCCCTCTCAGCACGGGGACTTCAGCCCCGCGCGGCTTGGGGCTAACTGCACAGCTTGAAACTTCTTCTAAATGAAAAGAGTCACAGAAGAATTGCGAGCTTCTTGGATGTAGGACCCCACCGCGCAGTATTCATCAATCAGGTCCTGGCGCAAGTCCTCAGGCGTAATGCCCATGATTTCCATGGTCATATCGCAGGCCATGACCTTGCCGCCCAGCTCTTTGAAATCCTGCAACATCTTCTCCAGAGAAGCCACTTTGGCCTTCTGCATTCGCCGTTTCACCATCCATTTGCCCAGGCCCAGGAAGTTCATCTTGGAAAGAGGGCCTTTCTCCAGAGCACCCTTCTTCAGGCGCTGGAGTCCCCAGAAGGTGAAGAAGATAGTGGCCTCCATGCCCATGGCCAGGGCTCCGTTGGCCACGATCAATGCGCTGTAGATTTTATCCATATCGCCGCTGTGGGCGATGATAGTGATTTTGTCGGCCATCGCCTCTACCTCCAGATTATACCACAGAAGTCTCTTTGTCGAAACATCAGCAGGCCTTGCGGGTGTGCGTCAGTTTTGGGGCGAGTTTGCACCCTGTAGGGGCGGGCGGCCCTTCGCCGAGGCTCAGGACAGGCCCTTCGCCGAGGCTCAGGACAAACCCTGCCCGCCGTAGGCCGACACCCTTCGCTTCCACTCAGGACGCAGCAGCGGTCGGCCGCTACGGGACAAACCTGCCCCTAGACTGACGCACACCCGCTGGCGGCAGACGCGTTTCAACCCCGGGGCGAAACCGTTTTATCGGTGGTATGGGATAGCGGTCTCTGGCGTTGAGGAAGACGCGGGCGCGCCGGGTCCCTTCGTGACCGACTGTGGGCAGATGGAGAGCGCTTCCGGGGTACGTGACGGCGGGGCCTGACCCTGCCGTCTACGCTGTCTGCAGGATGGGGTTGGGGAGGAGGGCGTGCCAGGTTGTGGGCCTGCTGTGGTAAATCGTGCTCCAGGGGCAGCTTCTCGACTTGCAAGCGGAGATTGGTCCGCATAGCGCATTTATAGACGACAACGCAGGCAAGAGTATTTCTTACCTGGTCATTGCCGGTAATCGGGGATCGTTGGCCGAAAAGGGTCCGGGCCAGAGTGTCATGTCTCGCGCCCGGAAGCAGGGGCAGTCTCCGGATGGCCGGCGAGCGAGGGGGATGGCTTTCCCGCCACAGCACCGGGCCTATCAGGGGCATCAGGATGGCCCAGCCGAACCATCCAGGTGGAGAAGTGGGCTGTACGGCCCAGATAATACCCGCTATCCAGGCGACGCCCAGATAGACGAGAGTCATTCTTGGTTACCTCTATTTTCTACGTCTTGTCCGGCTGCTTCGCCCCTCGCCCATCTGATTCCCACTGCCCCGGTAGGCCGGTGCCAGGATGGCAAACACGGTGCATCGTCTGAGGTCCAGAATGCGCGCGCGGAGGCGGGGGTCAATGGTTTCGATTTCGTCGGCGGTGGTGATGACCGTAGGCAGCCGGGCGTTGTAACGGTAGTTGAATATCTGGTAGAGTTTTTCCGCCACCCAGGGAGTGGTGCTCTGGGTTCCCAGATCGTCCAGGATAAGCAGGGGCGCGGTGCGCACTTCTTCGAAGCGCTCGTCGTAGGAGACCAGGCTGGTGGGACTGAAAGTGGCTCGCAGGTGATCCAGCAGATCGGGAACGGTGACGAAGAGGGCGGGATAGCCCTGGCCGACGCGGTAGTTGGCGATGGCCGCGGCCAGGTGGGTCTTACCACATCCATAGGTACCGGTGAAGACCAGCCAGTCGGCGGGTTCGCGAGCGAAGTCTTGAGCGAGTATCAGCGCGCGTTTGAGATTTTCGCGTTCATCGGGCGGCAGTTCGGGACGCAGGCTGAAGTTTTCGAAGGTTTTATCGCTGTGCAGGGAGAGGCTGCTCAGCTCGGAATGGTCTGGGCTCACGCCGCTTTGGCGGAAATCGGGGGCCAGGATGGGCACGATTTCCACCAGGTTGGGGTCTACCAGGCGCGAGCGGATGCGCAGGTCTATCTCCTCCAGCTCGCGGTTGGTGGTGATGACGGTGGGCAGGCGCGCGTTGTAGCGATAGTTCAGAATCTGGTAAAGTTTCTCGGTGGCCCAGGGAGTTGTGCTCTGGGCCCCCAGGTCGTCGAGGATGAGCAGGGGGGCGGTGCGCACCTCTTCGAAGCGGGCGTCGTAGGTCACCGGGCTGGTGGGGCTGAAAGTGGCCCGCAGGTGGTCCAGCAGATCGGGGACGACAACGAACAGGGCGGGGCGTCCGCGCTGGATGTTTTCGTTGGCAATGGAGACGGCCAGGTGGGTCTTGCCGCAACCATAGCCGCCCATGAGCAGAAGCCAGCCCTGGGGTGAGGCAGCAAAGGCACGGGCCCGCTCGTAGGCGCGGCGCAAGTTCTCCCGCTTCTCGACGTTCAGGCCGATGCCCTCGGGGATGAAGCTGTCGAAAGTCATGTGCTGGAGCGAGTCCAGATTGCTCAACTCCCGGAGGCGGGCGGTGCGCAAGGCGGTTATTTCGTCCTTTTTGCAGCGGCAGGGGTAAAGTCGGCCAAAGTCGGGATGGTCCACAGGCACGTCCCGGACCACATAACCGGCTCCCTTGCAGATGGGACAGACCTGGTCATCGCTTTCCACGTGCCGCTCAGTGTTTGATGTACTCGCCGTATTCGCCTCTGATGTATCGTTTTCTATTCGCTTCACTACCTCGCCGACCTGTTTCATCGCTTTTTCCTTCGGCAGCCCAACGTTCCAGGATGCGGCGCACGTAACTCCAACGGCGCACGTTGTTTTCTACGGCTATGTGAAAGGCTTCTTCAATCCATTCGGGGGGATAGGTTTGTTCTGCCTCTCGCAGTTCATCAACCAGAAGCGGTTGCAAGAGTCCGATATTTTGTTCGTAAAGCACGAAGATGTTAGGGCGTTGCACTTCCAGGCGAACTTCTGGCTCCATCTCGGGCAGGCGGAGTTCGCCGCGCTGGAGGCGGTGGACGATCTCGCGCCCGCGGGCGGTGTTCATCAGGTAGCAGTGCTCCTCTTTGTCGCCGTCGTGGGCGATGACGTGCAGAAGGGTGCCGCGCGCCACGGCCCGCTCCAATCCGTCGTCCAGTGCCTGCTGTGGCGGGTGACCGGTGGCGCGCAGGCTGTCCAGCAGAAGGTCGTCGTCGGCCAGCTCGCGGCGGGTCACGTAGCGTATCTCCCCTTTCTTCTGGTGCAGGAGCCAGAAGCAGTGCAGGGTGATTTTGAGTTCTGCCAGGTCGTCAATCACCGGCAGGAGTTCGCTAAAGAATAAGCTGGGCAAGGGGGTTACTGGCCCTTTGCCCGCGGGAAAGCCGGCAAATCCTCTCATCCCTTCGCTCCGGGGATCGGTTAGAATTCCAGGTCTTCGCGAATTTGTTCTACCGGGAGAAACTGGGCCAATTCGGCTTTGAAGAAAAGGGGAACGTGCCCGGTAGGGCCGTGGCGGTGTTTGGCGATGATAATATCGGCAATGTTTTTGAACTCTGTATCCGGGTTGTAAATCGCATCGCGGTAGATGAACATGACCACGTCCGCGTCTTGTTCTATACTCCCGCTTTCTCTCAAGTCGGACAACTGGGGGCGTTTATCCTGGCGCTGTTCCACGGCGCGGGAAAGCTGTGAGGCGGCTATGACCGGGACGTTCAGTTCACGCGCCAGGGCTTTGAGCTCACGGGAGATGTACGAGACCTCTTGCACCCGGTTCTCGGCGCGGAAGTCACCACGCATCAGCTGCAGGTAATCCACCATGATCAGGTCTAACCCGTGTTCGGCGTGGAGACGGCGGGCCTTGGTGCGCATTTGCAGGGCCGAGATGGCAGGTGTGTCGTCAATGAAGATTTGTGTATCGGACAGGACGCCGGTGGCCTGGACGAAGGTGGGCCACTCGTCCTCGCGCAGGTCGCCCAGGCGCAGGCGTTGGGAGTCAATGCCCGTCTCGGCGGAGATCAGGCGCTGCACCACCTGTTCGGCGGACATTTCCAGGCTGAAGAGGGCCACGCGCTGGTTGAACTTGCGGGCCGCGTTCTGGGCGATGGAAAGCAGCAGAGAGGTCTTGCCCATACCAGGCCGCCCGGCGATGATGATCAGGTCGGAGCGCTGCAAGCCGCCCAGGAGCTTATCCAGCAGTTTATAGCCGGTGGGGATGCCTAAGGGCTCGCCTCGGTGCTGGTAGAGATAATCAATGCGGTCGTAGTACTCGTGAATGACTTGTTTGATGGGGGTCAAATCGCGCACGATGCGCCGCTGAGAGACGCCGAAGATGAGCTGCTCCGCTCGATCCACGATTTCGTCCAAATCCTCGGCCTCTTCGTAGGCCAGGCCGGCGATTTGGCCCGCGGCCGCGATGAGGCGACGCAGGGTGGCAGTGCGTTCCACGATGTGCCCGTAGTGCTCCACGTGGATGGACGTAGGGACGGAGGCGATCAGGTCGGCGATATAGGCTGCTCCCCCGACTTCCGCCAGTTGCCCCCGCCGTTCCAGCTCGTCGCACAGGGTAACAAAATCAACCGGCTCGCGCCGGTCGTGGAGGTCAAGGATAGCTTGATAGATCCAGCCATTCTTCTCGCGGTAGAAGTCCTCCGCGCTGAGAAAGGCGGCCACGCGGAAGATGGCATCGGGGTCTATCAGCAGCGAGCCCAGGACCGCTTCCTCGGCTTCCAGATTGTGAGGAGCCATTCGCTCGACGGCACTCATCGCTCACCCTTCAAGTTCCGCTTATTCTTCTCCACCCAGAGAGTCCAGGTCTAGAGTATCCACGAAGTCGCGGAAGATTTCCAGCTGGTCTTCCTCTTCCTCTTCACTTTCTTCCTCTGGGGTGACCGCTGCCTTTTCCATCACCGATTCGGCGACGAAAATGGGAGCTCCTACGCGTACCGCCAGGGCGATGGCATCGCTGGGCCGCGAATCCACCTCTAATCGCCGCCCGTTGGAGTCCACGATGATGCGCGCGTAGAAGGTGTCATTGCGCAGGTCATTGACCACGATGTGATGCACCTGGGCCCCCACAACCTCGAGAATGCTCTTGAGCAGGTCGTGGGTTTGGGGTCGGGCTACTTCGATGCCCTGCAGTTGGATGGTGATGGCGTCCGCCTCAAAGGGGCCGATCCAGATGGGGAGATAGCGTTCTTCGTTGACGTCTTTGAGGATTACCACGCGATGCTGAGACAACAGGCTCACCCGGACACTGTCAACTGTCACTTCTATCATAGCTCACCGCCTCCTTCTCTCCTGGCGCAGATGGGTTCTGCTTGCTAATGGATTATACCACAGGAGTCAGACTGACACAAATGTGAGGGCGGGGCAGGGCGCTTCAGATTAGGGGCGAGTTGCTGCTGTGCCCTGGCCTCGAAGACCTTTCCCATCCTCCCAGAATATGGTGGGCGCGGTTTCTTACCACGCAACCCGGTCACGACAGTGGGCCTTCGCGGTGCCGGGAGCCGTCGGCCGCGCTATGGGAAGCGCGGCTACCCCAACTGTGGGTCGCAGCGCCCCTACAAGGTGCAAACCCGCCCCAAAACTGACGCACACCTGCGGGGCCCAGGAATTCCTCGGTGGACATTTTGCACAAAATCGGGTAGAATAGATGTCAATCGTCAATACGCATGTGCAAACGTACCATGGAGGGGGGGAAAGGTGCGGAAAAATCTGTGGCGGGGTTTGCTCATCGCGCTT
>JACIWR010000154.1 GCA_014360845.1 Anaerolineae bacterium | reverse complement strand
CGAATGGGGAACGGATAAACGAATTCAAACGGCGAGATTCGTTTATTCGTTGCGTATTCGTTGACAGATTTTATGAACCCACGGTTGGCCTATCTTGCCAAATCTGCGACACTGCTGGGGATCTCTGCAAGAATTTGCTTATGCTGTTCATCTTCAAATCGTAATGTAAGGGGAGATTGGATGAAGCAAAAGTGTGTCAATTGTGGAGCAAATGTATCGCGCCACGATTAGTCTGGTGGTATCCGTGCCAAAGACTCACTGGCGTTGCTGGAAAGCAATTTACTCGCGCCGCTGAGCCAACCGTTAGCTTGGATTGATGCATGTGCTCAATATCGGCTGTTTGATAGGCGGTCGTTGGGAGCCAGCTTGGTGGTGGGGTTTTTGGACGTTCTTTAGCGGCTTGGTGTTTGGCTTTGTGAGGGAAAAGAGCAGTGGCCTCATCGCCCCGGCGATCTTGCACGGGTTACCCCAGGCCATTGCGTATGCCGTACTTGGTTTGTAGAAAACAGAGGGGGTAAGCGGTGAAGAAACACCCGGTGTTATGGTTTTATCTATTGGCTTTTGCCATTGCATGGCTGGGATGGTTGCCAATGGTTGCGGCTTCACAGGGTGTATCCTGGTTCCGGCATCCCACCTTTCAAATCCTGCTCATCCTTCCGGCAGTAGGGCCGACATTAGCTGCCCTCATCGTTCAGCGAGTTCTGGTCGGCAAAGCGGGAATTGATTCCTGGTTTCGCTCGCTGTGGCGATGGAAAGGGGGCGTGCTGTGGCTTGTGGTAACAATAGCCTTGCCCGCCCTCTTGTTGCTGGTAGATAACTTTGTGGCGCAAGCGTTTGGGTTGCCCGTTTCTGCGGAGATAGGGGGAGGGAAAACGGCGGGGCTTGTTCTTTCTGCCTTTGTGGTTGCATTGATTTCCAATCCGTGGGAAGAAGTGGGCTGGCGTGGCTTCGCCTTGCCTCGCTTGCAAGCGCGTCACACAGCCTTCACTGCCACATTGATTGTGGGGACTTTGTGGGCGTTGTGGCATCTGCCCATTTTCTTCTGGGCGGATAATCCGATGAGCAAGTATCCCTTTGTTTTGTGGTTCATCAGCACAGTGGCCAACGCATTCGTTTACACATGGCTCTACAACAGCACGCGGGGAAGCGTGTTGGCCGTGGCCCTTTATCACGTGTTGAACAATACGTATGGTGTGCTCATCGGAAGTGGTTCGGTTGCAGCGAGTTGTATCGTTAATGTAGCGGTGGCTGTGATCCTTATCGGGGTATTCGGGCAAGCAAATCTTTCTCGGAGTGAGCGCGTTCGTGCGGGCTAACGCCGGCAGTGGTGGACAGTGGCTTTGCCGTTACCACTGAACTAAGCCGTCGCGGAACGCTACGCATCCCGCGCCGTTGGACGCCATCACCAGAACGTATCTTCTCAATAATTTGGGGTAGGGGCAGGTCTTGCACCTGCCCGCCTGGGCGACCGCAAGGGTTCGCCCCTACATTTTGAGAAGATACAAAACGCAGTCCCCTTCGTGCTCTTTGTGTCCTTTGTGGTAAGGTTTTTAGCTCCGGCTAGGCCGGGTTAGGGAAGAGCTGTAGGGAAGAGCTGAATGAGAACACGGTTGTATGTTTCGCACCCGGCTTCTGCCATTTCCTGCTCCCGACAGATCACAGACCTGCCGGGAGCAGGCTCGTTTTGAGCGGCGAAAATCGCCGTCACTCCTCAATTTATCCTGGCTTGCGGGCTTTGATCCTGACGCTGGCCACGACGTGGTCTAGCTCATAAGGTGAGAGGCCAGCCTCAATCAGCAGCGCCCGGACCTTTACCCACTCGCTTCCCTCACTTATTTTCGTGTAGTCACGCGAAACAATCTGTACCTCGCTGAATCCCGCTGCCCGCATTTTGTTCAAGTAGTCCGCCTCATGGAGCGCTCCGGCCAGGCAATCGGCCCAGGCGTCCAGGTTATCCCGGATGGGTTGGGGAAGCTCGCTGTAGACCACGATGTCAGAGATGCTCATTCGGCCCCCGGGCCGCAGCACGCGATAAGCCTCGCGGAACACTGCGTCCTTGTCCGGCGAGAGATTGATCACGCAATTGGAGATGATGACATCCACCGACTCGTCGGGTAGGGGGATGTCCTCCATCTCGCCATAACGAAATTCGACGTTTGTCGCTCCCAGCTTCTTGGCGTTGCGTCGGGCCAGCTTGATCATTTCGGGCGTCATATCCAGTCCGATGACTTTTCCCCCGGGGCCGACTTTCCTGGCCGCCAAGAAGCAGTCAATGCCTCCCCCTGCGCCCAGATCGAGCACCACCTCACCCGGTTGGAGTTCGGCGATGGCGGTGGGATTGCCGCAACCCAGCGCGATGCTGGTCACGCTGTCCGGCAGGTCGGCCAGTTCCTCGGTCGGGTATAGTCCGGTGGCAAGGCTCCCGGCCTGGGCCGTTTCTCCTGGGGAACCACAGCAGTGGAAGGGCTGGCTGGAAGCGCAGCAGCAGGTCGGAGCTGGTTCCTCAGCCTGGCGGCGGGCGATCTGACCGTAGGTTTGGCGCACCGTTTCTTTGACTCTTTTCTCAGCAATTTCCATCCTGTTTCTCCTCGTGCTATATCTATAAATTTGAATGTGTCTATGCATCAGCGCTTAAAAAGGCGCTCATCCCTCGCAGACCCCTTCCTCCGCGTCGAACTTGGCTATCAGTTGTCCGCAGCATTCCACCACCCTGTCGCGGTTGGTGGTGTAGAACACTTGCTTGCCCACTTTGCGGCTGCTTAACAGGCCAAATTGCTTGAGGATGCCCAGGTGGTGGGAGATGGTTGGCTGGGAGACGTCAAAGGCGGCCACGATGTCGCTCACGCTCATCTCTTTTTCCAGCAGCATTTGCAGGATGCGCTGTCGGGTATCGTCGGCCAGGGCTTTACAGAACTCCACGCAATCAATCATCGCCATCCGTCCTGGATAAATAGATATTTTTCAATGCATCTATATGATACCACGTTTTTGGGAGTTTGTCAAGTGGGGGTAGACGCAACGCCGTGGAACAGGCGGTGCTGGTTACAGGAGGACAGGCTGGATGGCCCGTTCTACAGTACCACCTGGATGATGCCCCGCCGTCCGTTGACCCTTGATCTCGCGGAGTTCAACTCCGCGAGATCAAGAGCGTGGACAGGCTGGAAGGCCTGTCCTACGGTACCACCTGGATGATGCCTCGCCGCCCGTTGACCATCCACTGGGGGTCTTCGGCGCTCAATGCCTCGGCCTGGCCCGGCTCCAATCCGACGATGAGTTCTGCCTTCATGGTGCGTAGCACAGCGAAGGGCCGTGGGAAGTAAGCGGCTGCTTCTTCCAGGCGGGTGGTGGGGGGCCAGTGGCGGTCGCCCAGCAAGCGCCGATAGTTGGCATCGCCTTTGAGCAGCACCAAATCGGCCAGTTCCAGTGACGTCCGCACATCCGGGGGCATGTCGTGGAAGGTGAGGCAACTGTTCCAGAGGGGATGCGCACTGAGGATGAAACGCCCGTCGTCCAGGGCGTGCCGCAAACGTGTGGACAGGGCGTTGGAGCGAGCTGCCGGCTCGCCCTTTTCGTGGGACAGCCGTTCCAGGGTGTGATGCACATCGCGGGGCAGGGCGTCGGAGACGAAGAAGGGGTCGGCTTTCAGGTGCAGGGTGATCTGTCGCGCCCAACCGCGACTCACCAGGAAGTCGGTCAGGGCCAGGTCGAAGAGGAGTTCCAGACCGGCATTATCGGCGATGATGTGCACCACAGGGTGATGCTCCCGCAGCAGGGCCACCAGGCGCGGCGTGTGATCAATCAGCAGTGCCTGGCCCGGCGCATCCCTGCTCAGTCCCATGCCCCAATTGCTCAGGTCAGCGCGATTGCCCCACAGGCAGCCGTGGATCAGGGCAGCGGCTATTTCGTCTTCGGTCTGTCCCTCCAGGGCCGCCAGCGACGCAGCGAAAGGAGCGATGGCCTCCTCCAGCATCCGTTCCTTCTGCGCGGCGAAGGGGTCGCGACCCTGCCAGGGACCGGGTCGAAAATAGCCCACCGTTTCCAGCAATCGTCGGTAGAAGTAGGCCTCGGCGAAGTACCAGGGCACTTCCAGCCAGGTGCGACCTCGGTAACGCGCCCACTGCGCGTGCCAGAAGTCCGCGCCGGGGGCGGTGGGATCGGGTGGGCGGATGGGTTCCGAGGCCAGTTCGCGACGCAGGGCGTGCAGGGCGGCGATGATCTCCGGCGGGTAGTCGTTATCCCGCAGCGCGGCCTCGATGTTGCGCGGCTTGCCCTCGGTGATGGTCCGCCGGGCGAAGGAATCCGGCTCGGAGGTCATCAGGGGTGGGGGTAGGTTAGCGTGTTTAGCAGGTTGAACTGTCATCGGTCGGTTTATAACGGCCAGATCAGAGGTACAAGGATGATGGCGATGAGGTAGACAAGCACCGTCAGCAAGGAGCCGACTTTGAGAAAGTCCGCGAAGCGATAGCGCCCCGGCCCGTAGACCATCAGACAGGACGGTTCCAGCGGGGTTAAGAAGGAGCAACTGGCGGCCACGGCCACCATGACGGCGAAGGTGCGGGGGTTCAGGTTCAAATGGTGTGCGGTCTGGATGGCGACGGGCGCTACCACCACCGCCGCGGCCTGGTTGGACATCGGCTGGGTGAGCAGCAGGGTCAGGGTGAAAAAGGCGGTGAGGAGCCAGATGGGGTTCGCCTGACCGAGGTGCTGCACAATCTGCGCGGCGAGGAATTTGGCTGTACCGGTGTATTCCATGGCCTGCCCCATGGCCAGGATGCTGCCGATGAGGATCAGGGCTTTCCACTCGACCTCGCGGTAGGCTTCATCGGGGGTGATGCAACGGGTGATAAAGGCCAGTACGGCCCCCAGCAGGACGGCCACCGGCAGGGAGAGGAGGTTAAGTGCCGTCATCACCAGTACCCCGCCGAAGATGGCGATGGCTATCGGCGCGCGGTGCAGGTGGGGAGGAGTGTAATCCACGGTGTCAATCACGCGGAAGATGTTGTCCTTGTCCAGGAGGGCGATGTTGGCGCGAGGGCCCTGGACCAGTAGTTGGTCGCCCAATCTCAGCCTGAGTTGGCCGATTTGGCGCAAGATGGCTTCTCCGTGGCGATTGATCCCCAGCACTTGCAACCCATACCGCTGTCGAAAGTTCAACCCTTTCAGAGTGCGTCCCAGGAGGGGAGATTTGCGGAGCAGAATGACCTCGGCCAGGCCTATGTCATCGGTCTGCAACTCGGTGTCGGAGAGGGTCACGTCGCCTTTGATGGCGATGCCGACGGCGTCTTTGATCTTGAGAATCTCGTCGCGCTGGCCTTCTACCAGCAGCACGTCCCCTTCTTGCAGGCGGAGATGGGCCTGGGGGATGAGGTAGCGGTACTTGGCGCGCACCACGCGCAGCACGGTCAGGTCTAAATCGCGTCCCAGACCGGATTCGCCCAGCGTCTTGCCGGCCAGTGGCGATTGAGGGAGGATCAGGACTTCGGTCAGGTAGGGGCGGATGCGAAATGGTTCCTTCAGGTCCTCCGGTTCGGTGCGATCGGGGATCAGCCGGCGGCCGGCGATCACCATGTAGAGCAGGCCTGCGGCGGCGATGGGCACTCCCACGGGGGTCAGTTCGAACATGCCCAGGGGGTGCAGGTCGTAGCGGGCCATCAAGCCGCTGATGACAATATTAGTGGAGGAGCTGATCAATGTGACAGAGCTGGCCAGGATAGAGGCGAAGGCCAGGGGCATGAGTAGTTTCGAGGAGCTGATCCGCACCTGGCGCGCCAGCGCGATAGTAACGGGCACGAAGAAGGCGGTGGTGGCAGTGTTGCTGATGAAGGCGCTCAGAAAGGCCGCTGCCAGCATGATCACCAACTGAAGCCGATGGGAGTCATCGCCGGTGCGTTGCAAGATGGTGCGCCTGGCCGCATCCACTACGCCGGTGCGTACCAGGGCAGCGGTCAGGATGAGTAGACCCAAGATCATAATCACCGTGTCGCTACCGAAGGAGGCGAAGGCCTCCTGCGGGGGCAGTAACCCGGTGAGGATGAGGGTCAGCAAGATACCCAGGGCAATGACGTCGCTGGGCAGCCGCTCCAGCGAGAAGAGCACTACCGCGATGCCAATGATGACGAGGAGGAGAGCGATTTCTGGCGTCACTGTCACCACTCCGGGTTTTCACGGCTTGCAGGGTGAGGGCTCATGTTCATCCGTCTGTGATAGTGTGGGCGGCAGTTGGGGAGCCTGCGCAGGCAGGCTTCGCCACCCCCAGCCCACGAATTCATCCAAGCTGTGCGGTCAGCCCCAAACCATGTGGGGCTGAAGTCCCCTGGACCGAGGCGGGGCCATGCCCCGACGCATCCGCTTGGGGCGGCTTGTAGCTGAAACACGTACTTAACTGCACAGGTCGAATTTATTCGCCGGGCGGGAGGGGGGACTTATCCCAGGCCTGCCATTAGCGCCATGGGCAAGGCGGTAACTCCCACGATGCCGGGGCCGGTGTGCACCCCCAGCACAGGAGAAATGCGTAATATCTCCAATTGGGCGACCGACAATCGCTCGCGCAGGAGCTGCGCCAGGTTCTCGGCTTGTGCGGCGAATTGCCCATGCATCACCGATAGCCACAGGGGAGTCTGGGTCTCGTAGACTTGCGCCAGGTGATCCACGATCATGCGCAGGGCTCGCCGCAGGGTGCGTGCCTGGCCCACGGTGCTGTATTTGCCGTCGGCCTTGTCCACTTTGATCACCGGTTTGATTTTCAGCAGCGATCCGAGCAGGGCCCGCACGCGACCGATGCGTCCGCCGCGGGCCAGGTACTCCAGCGTCTCCAGGGTGTAAATCACCTCGGTGGCCGCGCGAATACGCTCCAGGCGTTCTAGAATGGCCTCTTTGCTCCAGCCCGCTTTCGCCGCCAGGGCAGCGGCCAGCACCTGGAAACGCTCCCCGCCCGAAAGGGTCATGGTGTCTACCAGGGTGACATCCACGCCGGCCTGGGTGGCTCCCAGCCGGGCCGCCTCGATTGTGCCGCTTAGCCCCGATGAAACGTGGATGGAGATAATCTCCTTTCCCTCTTGGGCTATCTCGCGGTAGATTTCTGCGAACGTCCCCGGGGAGGGCATTGCCGTCGTTGGAATCTCGGGTCGCATGGCCTGCAGGCGATTGTAGAAGTCATCGGGCGAGATGTCCTCGGCTTTCACTTCCCCTTCGGGGAATTGGATGTAGAGGGGCACGACGGTGATTCCTAACGCTTCGATCTCCTCTGGCAGCAGGTCGGCGGCGCTATCGGTCACGATGGTCAGGGTCGTTGCTCTCCCACTCGATTGGTCCATGCTCATCTCTGTTACGGACAAAATAGTAAACCTCCTCGTAACTGCTCAAGCTGTCGTTGTTGGCGATTGAAATCGCCTCTGAAGGCCTTCGGCCGGGCGTCCACCGTTGTGGACGCTCCTGTCCGCGCAGGCGGACAGCCAGCCGCAGGCTCTATGGTGCGGTTTCAACCGCTGGCCTGAGCAGTTACACTTCCTCAAGATTATGGGCTCAGAGTTCCGAAGTCTCACGGACTGTGGAACTCTGAGCGATGTGCTCTGTCAAAACCGTCTCTATTTTTGCTGGGCTTTCTCGATTTTGGCCCAGGTGTCCCGCAGACCTATGGTGCGGTTGAACACCAGTTTCTGCGGGGTCGAGTCGGGGTCTACGCAGAAGTAGCCCTGTCGTTCGAACTGGTAGCGGCTGCCCGGTGCGGCACCGGCCAGGCTTGGCTCCACGCGGGCCGAGGTCAGGACTTCCAGCGAGTTGGGATTCAAGTTAGCTGTGAAATCCTGGCCTTCTTCGACGTCAAGCGGGTTGGGCTTTAAGAAGAGACGGTCGTATAGCCGTACTTCAGCTTCCAAGGAGTGAGCAGCGGATACCCAGTGCAACGTGCCCCGCACCTTGCGCCCGTCTGGAGCCCAGCCGCCGCGGGTCTCCGGGTCGTACGTGCAGTGCAGTTCGACCACCTCGCCGTGCTCGTCTTTTATCACGTCCACGCAAGTGATGTAGTAGGCGTATCTGAGCCGTACCTCGCGGCCAGGGGCCAGGCGGAACCATTTCTTAGGTGGGTCCTCGCGAAAATCGTCCCGCTCGATATACAGGACCCGGGAGAAGGGCACTTTGCGGGTTCCCATGCTGGAGTCCTCCGGATTGTTGATGCACTCCATCTCCTCTACCTGGTCTTCGGGGTAATTGACGAGGACCACTTTGAGGGGGCGCAGGACGCCGAAAACCCGCGGGGCGCGTTTATTCAAATCCTGGCGGATGCAATGCTCGAGCATCGCTATGTCCACGATGCTGTTGGTCTTGGCCACCCCAATGAGGTTGCAGAAGTCGCGGATGGCCTCGGGGGTATAACCCCGTCTTCGCAGACCCGATAGGGTGGGCATGCGGGGATCATCCCATCCGGCGACGTGGCCCTGTTCCACCAATTGCAGGAGCTTGCGCTTGCTCAAGACGGTGTAGCTGAGGTTGAGACGGGCAAACTCAATCTGCTGGGGGTGATAGACGCCCAGTTCGTCGAGGAACCAGTCGTACAAAGCGCGGTTGTTCTCGAACTCGAGGGTGCAGATGGAGTGAGTGATGCCCTCGATGGAGTCCGACAGACAATGTGCGAAGTCGTACATGGGATAGATGCACCACTTGTCGCCCGTGCGGTGATGGGTGGCGTGCAAGATGCGATACATGACCGGGTCCCGCATGAGCACATTGGGGTGGGACATGTCAATTTTGGCCCGCAGCGTGCGGGAGCCGTCGGGGAATTCGCCGGCCCGCATCCGCGCGAACAAATCCAGGTTCTCCTCGACCGAGCGGTTGCGATACGGGCTCTCTTTGCCGGGCTCGGTGAGGGTGCCCCGGTACTCGCGGATCTCCTCCGGGCTCAGGTCGCAGACGTAGGCTTTGCCCTTTTTGATCAATTCGACAGCGTACTCGTAGAGCTGTTCGAAGTAATCGGAGGCGTAAAACTCCCTATCCTCCCAATCGTATCCCAGCCACTTGATGTCTTCTTTAATCGCTTCGACGTATTCGACCTCTTCTTTGGTCGGGTTGGTGTCGTCGAAGCGCAGGTTACACAGGCCGCCGTACTCGGCAGCGAGACCGAAGTTGATGGTGATGGATTTGGCGTGCCCGATGTGCAGGTAGCCGTTGGGTTCTGGTGGGAATCGGGTGTGAACTCGCCCCCCGTATTTGTTGGTTCTCAGGTCTTCCTCGATGATTTCGCGGATGAAGTTCGAAGAGGTGGGTGTTGTGGTGTTCGTGTTATTTGCGCTGGTCATAGCTGTTTCTCCTCCACAGGCGAGGTGATGATGTGGTATAAGGCTACACCAGATTATAGGGCAAAAAGCTCTATGAGTCAATTGCGGGTTGAGGACGGGGTGCGCTTCAGATTCGGGAGCAGGTGTGTCCCGTAGCGGCGGCCCACCGCCGCGCCCTGAGTGGAAGCGAAGGGTGGTCGCATCCCGTAGGGCGGGTTGGGCTCGGTTGAGGACGCACCGCCGTGTAACAGTATCTTCTCAAAATGTAGGGGCGAACCCTTGCGGTCGCCCAGGCGGGCAGGTGCAAGACCTGCCCCTACCCCAAATTATAGAGAAGATACGTGTA
>JACIWR010000153.1 GCA_014360845.1 Anaerolineae bacterium | reverse complement strand
GCAGGCAAATCAGCAAGACCACAGCCAGGCCGATGAGGCCAATCAGTTTATGTCTCATGGGCGCTTTCCTCCAATGGAGTGAAGTGTTGTTGAGTATGACGTATCTGCGATGAAGGGCAAATAGCTTGCCCGACTGTTGTGAGAATATCGTTGCCGGCCCCACCTGGAGTAGCCACTGCTCACAGTTGTCCTACAAATCAAACGCACAGGAAGCTATTTTAATGTCGCGTACTCGTCACCCGGCTGCCCTTCAGCGTCCAGTACCGGCAGGTGACGCATGGTCGCCAGGTCATACCAGCCCACTCGTAGCTGATGCCGGGCCGGGTCGTAAGGCTCGTCTGGCGACAGCCGATGTTCGTCCACCACTACATCGCCGGGCCGCCACCAACTCGTCGGGTAGTACCCCGCCCCCGGACGAGCGTCGCTTTGCGCTACCATCCGATTCCCGTCCACCAGGTGCACGAAGACGTTGTAGTCGGTGGCGATGTCCATCGTCGCCTGCCAACGCAGGCGTATCAGCAGCGTGCCCTCGGCCTCGCTTGTGATCTCGTGATCCAGCAGGGCCAATCCCTCGGCGAAGCGTACCTCAGGCGTCGTCGTGGCCTCCACCGGCGCGGCGGTGAAGGTCACATACAGGAGATGGGGCGTCGTCTCCAGGTCCCCGCGCTCTAGGGCTCCCTGGTGCACGTTGATGACCGAGGGAGCCGGCAGCCAGGCCATATAAGGTTGCAGGTCTTCATGGGGCCAGAGGGCCAGGAAAACCGTTTCCCCCGCGACCGGCTGCGCTACGCTATCTTCCCGCAATATGGTGAGGGCCTCTGAGGCCGGAACCAGGAAGCGCACTGTAGGCCGCTGGTCCCAAAGCCGGCTGACCAGCACCACGCGACGGCCCGGCAGCGGTTCGCCGGGTGTGGCTGTCAGCCCTTCGCCGGTCCACCCCGTGCCCAGGAAGCGATTGATTTCGCTCGCCAGTTGCACCTCCGCCGCCTCGAAAGCGTAGCCCAGCTCCGGGTTACGCGCGTGCTGGCCGAAATAAGCCCAGGTGGTGCTGCCCACTGCCACGACCAAAGCCAGGAGCACCACGCCCAGGGCCAGAGCCTGATTCGTCCGCTGGGCCAGCCGCTGCCATACCTCGTCGAGGCCCACTGCCGCCGGGAAAATTGCTACAGGCAGAATACCTACGGCGCGCAAAAAGTGGGGGGCATCTTCGGCGAGGATGGTTGGCAGAAGGAGCACGGTAACCCAGATAATGGTGAACACACCGGCCTGTTGTCGCCGGGCTGGTCTGGCACAAAGGGCCACACCAATAACGAAAAAGGCAGCGGTCAGGGGATCGAAGAGCGGGCGTCTGGGAACGTTGTGCCGTGGGATGAAATCCCCTTGCCAGAAGAACAGCCCCAGAGCGCGCACGAGATGTCGGCCCAATGTACCCCACAGGTCGCCGCCGTTTATCGCCGGGTTGAGGATGGATACTTGTCCCGCTCGCTGCATGAAATCGCTCCAATGCAGCCCTCCGTATATCAGCAACGGAGCCGCAATCAGGCCGGCGGCTAGGACGAAACACAGCAGACCGGTCCAATAGGGGCGGGTTTTGTCAAAGAGCAACTGGTAAAGAACGAATAGAACCAGGGCCAGCCCGGTGAAGCGCGCTGCCGTATAGGTGTAGAACGTCAGCCCGTAGAGAAAACCACCGGCGATGTAGTGCCCTTTGCGTCCCGTGTCCAGGCCCCGCCAGAATTGCCACAGGGCGAGAGCTGAGAACAAGGGCAGGGATACGGCTCGCAGGCCGATGCGGCTCAAATTCAGCGGCCAGACCAGGCCAGCGATGAGCACCGCGCTCAGTGCGGCGACCCGTCGGCCAAACATAGCGCGGGCCAGGAGCCAGGTGGCGGGCACAGTCAGCGTGCCCAGCACTGCGGACACGATACGGATCGCGCCCGGGCTGCGACCGAGCAGCCCCACACTCAGAGCGACCAGGTATATGAACAGGGGTTCGCGTCCGTTATTCGCTGTGAAAAACAGGGGCCGTGACCCACCCAAGACGCGCAAGGCATCCAGTCCATTGAATGCCTCGTCGTGGTAGAGTCCTGGGGGGATGCGATCAATGGCGTAGAACCGCAACAGCAACGCCACGGCTAACGCCCCCCCCAGCACGGCCCATTCTGTGCGGAGTAGACGTCTATAAGGTACTCTCACCCCCCGTTCCCCTTCCCTCACGGAGGCGTATTATAGCATAAGACGGTCATTTGTCAATTTTAGATACTTGCTGAGCTACCCGATGGCGACGGGATGCCTTTTCAGGGGAGAGGGATGCTTTGCGCCAGAAGGGCGATGACTATCGCGCCGCCGATCAGCAGGAGGATGAGCACGGCGCTGATGATGGCGCCGAGCACCGAACGCCGACCGATCAGCAGATCAATGCCCAGGGCGACCAGCAGCAGCGGCCAAAGTCGCCAGAGAACGCTCCACGCCTGCCAGGGCAGGTAGCCCAGGTTGGCCAGGAGCAGGACCACGCCCACACCAATCAGCATCAAAGGCCAGAAGACAGAGGGTGGTCGCCGCCGTGATCGGCGGGTCCTCCGCTCCGTTTTGAGGTCAGAAGGCTCTGGAAATTCTGGCATATTGCACCTCTTTCTTCTTCCCGGCTTATTCTCGCTCTCGGCAGGTTTGCGATCCATAAGCAGCCATTTTTACATTTGAGCAGTATGAACCCTGTCAGCGAAATGGCGAGATTTGTTTAGTCGTTGCGTATTCGTTGACAGATTGTTACTACTCAGGCTAGCAGGCGCACTGTCCTCCCCAGGCTCGTAGCCCCCGTCCCGGGGGCGTCGCGGCTGAGAAAACCGCGCAAAAGACAGCATCTTGCCGCCTGGAACGTCCCCGGGACGGGGACTTGGAGCATAGGCTGAGTAGTCACGACAGATTTTGGGAACCCTACTCCCCTGTGACACCCCCTCGTGGCAATTCGTTTGCCTCCTTGGGACAAATATGGTAGACTGAATTAACAGCTTCTTTCACCCACCATCACAGGACGGGAGGCAGGACAATGGGCGCAGAAAATCGGGCACCGATGGAAAGGCTTAACGCCTTTCTGCAACCCTGGCACGAGGCTGTGAGCGATCCCGCCGGGGCACAGCAGGCGGTGCTGCACCGGCTGCTGCAAATGTACGCTCAAACCGATTACGGCGCTCAGCATGGCGCGGCCCACATAGAGACAATCGAGGATTATCGTCGGGCTTTTCCTGTGGCCACCTACGAAGACTACAAACCCCTTATCCAACGGGTCATGGCGGGGGACCTGCGTTTACTTTTGACCGAAGAACCCGTGGGCTGGGCCATCACCCGGGGCACGACGAAAGGCGAATCCAAGTTCATCCCCATGACCCCCACCGATTTGCGCATGCGCGTCAGTGCCGGACGGGCGATGATGAACTACGTGGTCAGCAGCGGGCGGTATGACCTGTTCCAGGGCGTGAATCTGAATTTGAACTTCCCCTCGGCGGTGGGCACGGTGCGCATGGGAGACCGTGAGGTGGAATACGGCTACAGCTCCGGCATCTACACCAAATACGTCTCGGCGCACACCCCCATTCGCTCGCTGCCGTCTCAGGAGGAGATTGATGCCCTGGGTGGGGGCAAAACCGTCCGCGACTGGGAGGCTCGCTTCGAGCTGGCCTACGAAAAATGCAAGGACGAAAATGTCACCCTGGTGGGCGGTGTCGCCCCGACGGCTATCCGCTTCGCCCGCTATCTGCGCCGGGTCCACGGTGTGTACCCCAAAGACCTGTGGCGGACACAAATCATGACCCTGGGCAGTGTGCCGGGCATCAACACCTACTTGCAGCCAGCGCTCACCGCTCTTTACGGACCGGTGGTGATCCGCGAAATCTACGGCACCACAGAGGGGATGTTCGGTCAGCAGCGGGATGAGAAGCGAGCCTGGGTGCCCAATTACGACCTTTTCTTTTTCGAGGTGGAGACTCGCTCCCTGACCGGGCTCGGACCGGGGACGGGCATCAAAATGCTGCATGAGATGCGGCCCGGCGAACTGGGTAGCCTGATCGTCTCGACCCCGGTTCTGCCTCGCTACAAGATCGGCGATTTGATCCTCGCCCTGCGCCCGCCCTATTTCCGCTGTATCGGGCGGGACCGCTGGTGGACGCCCCTGCACTACGCCTGGAACGAGCTGATGACCTTCAATCTGGGTCGCCTGTGAGGAGGAAGATGATAAGCGGACAACAACTGCTCAGGGTGTCCCTGCCGGCGATTGAAATCGCCTCTCAAAGCCTTCGGCCAGGCGTCCACCGGCGTGGGCGCCCCTGTCTGCGTAAGCGGACAGCCAGCCGCAGGCTCTGTGGCGCGGTTTCAACCGCCAGCCAAACCAGAACTGCGCCTCGCACAGCGCGGGAGGGTGGGCGGTCAACCGCGGGTGATGAAGCCTCGCAGCAGTAACGAGACGCCGAGGATGATGAGCACCACGGCCCAGATCACGCCCCAATTGACCAGACTCCCCAGGCCGATGGATAGCAGGATGATGCCGAAGATGACAGTGCCCGTCACCGGGCGGCGGTAGGCGGGAATGAGCACGCGCAGCAGAGCTTCTCCCAGCAGTAGCAACCCCACCCCGACGAAAATCAGGTCCCAGGCGCTCACGGTCTCGAAGCGCACCAGGAAACCCAGATTTTCGAGCAGGAGCGCGAATCCGGCCCAAATGAGGATGGTGGCCCAGATAATGGCGCTGAGAGGGTCGCGGCGCCATTTTTCATCCCAATTTTTCTCTGCTTCTTTCTCGTGCTGCTTTTCTTCTTCCTTCTCGTCGTGCACTCGCTCGCTCATGGTCTTGCTCCTTAAGACACACCTTTAAATGGGACCTTGTCCATTATCAAACATTATACCATACATTCACCGAATAGTGAAAAATCGGCTGGCGAGAGGGTGCGCGTCAGTTTTGAGGCGAGTCCAAGGCGGCGGGTAGGGCTCTCTGCCTCCCGCAATCAGCACCGCCTGTTACACGGCGGTGCGTTCTCAGCCGAGCCCAACCCACCCTACACTGATGCGACCACGGCGGCGGGCCGCCGCTACGGGACAAACCCCGCAAAGTGAAGCGCACCTCTGGCGAGATGCGCTTCACTTTGCGGGTGAGTTTGTGCCCGCATACCTTCGAATTGGATGGCCTAATTGCCAGCCAATTGGCCCTTGACAGGCGGTTAAAAGGCTGGTATACTGACTTTGGAAACATCCAATAAGGGAAATTGGTCGCCATGTTGGTCCAGTTGGATAAATCAAGCTCCATACCCCTGTATCTGCAGATCAGCCAGCAGATACGCGAACTGATCCTGAGCGGCGCTCTGCCAGAAGGCAGCCGCCTGCCGCCTCAGCGGGAGCTGGCCGCGCAGTTGGGAGTGAACCGTAC
The DNA here is from genome assembly GCA_014360845.1 of Anaerolineae bacterium. GTDB lineage: Bacteria > Chloroflexota > Anaerolineae > JACIWR01 > JACIWR01 > JACIWR01. The sequence goes on along the minus strand of JACIWR010000153.1, from coordinate 4,226 downwards.
CACGGTTATCAACGCTTACCAGGAGTTGGCCGCCGACGGTCTGGTGGATGCCACCATCGGACGCGGCACTGTGGTGCGTACCACAGCTCGCCCGCCCACCTCGGTCCCGCCCAGCCCGCTGCCCTGGACGGAGGTTTTCTCCCTGCGCATGCAAGCGACCCTGGACCCCCTGCTCCGCGATATGATGGCCCTCTGCGCCCGACAGGATGTCATTTCTTTTGCGGCGGGCGTACCCGCCCCTGACCTCTATCCGTTGGACCAGTTCCGCGCCGTGATGGACGAGGTGCTGAGAAGAGATGGGCGCACGCTCCTTCAGCATTGTCCCACCGAGGGCCACTTCCCCCTGCGGCAATGGCTGGCCGAACGCATGGCAGAGCGCGGCGCCCAGGTCTCGGCGCGGAACGTGCTGGTGCTCTCCGGTTCCCAGCAGGGGCTGGACCTGGTGGCGCGTCTCTTATTGGAGCCCGGCGACGCGGTGATCACGGAGAGCCCCTCGTATCTCGGTGTGTTGCAGGTTTTCCAGGCCATAGGCGTGCGCCTGCTCACCATTCCCCTCGATGAGCAGGGCATGCGCATTGATCTGTTGGAGCAGATCCTGGCCCGCCGTCGCCCCAAGCTCATCTATACCCTGCCCACTTTTCAGAATCCGACCGGAGTGACCCTCAGCCTGGAGCGCCGGCATCAGCTCCTGGCTCTGGCCCAGCGGTATCAGGTGCCCATCCTGGAGGATGACCCCTACGGCGAGCTGTGTTACGAGGGAAGGCCGATGCCCACTCTGAAGTCCCTGGACCGCTATGGGCACGTGCTTTACCTCAGCACCTTTTCTAAAATGCTGTTCCCCGGCCTGCGGCTGGGTTGGCTGGCGGCCCCGGAACCGGTGATCGAGCGCATGGTGTTGCTTAAACAACTCACCGATCTGCACTCCAACACCCTGGGACAGTGGGCCCTGGCCGAATTCTGCCGCCGGGGATTACTGGATGCGCACTTGAACCGTTTGCGGAAGATTTACGCTCAGCGACGAGACGCGATGTGCGACGCTCTGCAGCGTTACTGCCCCCCGGGTCTGACCTGGAATCATCCCGAAGGAGGCTTCTACCTCTGGTGTCACCTGCCGCAGAACCTGCGCGCCCGCGAACTCCTGGCCGAAGCCGCGCGTCGGCAGGTGGCCTTCATCGTGGGCGACGCCTTCCACGTGGACGGCGGGGGGCAAGAGTGGATGCGTTTGAATTTCACCTACCACACCGAAGAAACGATTGTCGAAGGCGTGAAAAGGTTAGGTCAGGCCATGGATGAGCTTTTGCAACGACAGCACACCCAGCCGACCGAGTCGCTGTCGCTGAGACCTATTGTCTGAGGTTAGGTGACGGTCAGGTGACAGTCACTTCAGAAGTGACCGTCACCTTGACTGTGAGGAAATCTATTTTATAGACTGGAGGAAGTCGTGATGGAAAGAGAAACCGGAACAGAAACAGTGAAGCGCGGATTGGCCCAGATGCTCAAAGGCGGGGTGATCATGGACGTGACCAACGCCGAGCAGGCCCGCATCGCCGAAGAGGCCGGAGCTTGCGCGGTCATGGCCCTGGAGCGGGTGCCGGCCGACATTCGCGCCCAGGGCGGGGTCGCGCGCATGGCCCCCCCGGAGAAGATTCTGGAGATCATGGATGCGGTCACCATCCCCGTGATGGCCAAATGCCGCATCGGTCACTTCGTCGAGGCGCAGGTGTTGGAGGCCCTGGGCGTGGACTTCATTGATGAGAGCGAAGTGCTCACCCCGGCCGACGAGGAGCACCACGTGGACAAGCACGCTTTCAAAGTGCCCTTCGTGTGTGGCTGTCGCAACCTGGGTGAGGCCCTGCGGCGCATCGGCGAGGGCGCGGCCATGATCCGCACCAAAGGGGAGGCGGGCACGGGCAACGTGGTAGAGGCCGTGCGCCACGCGCGGGCGGTATTGGGCGAGATTCGCCGCCTGACGACGATGGCCCCCGAGGAACTGATGACCTACGCCAAGGAAATCGGTGCCCCCTACGAGCTGGTGTGCGAGGTGGCCCGTCTGGGACGACTGCCCGTGGTCAATTTCGCCGCCGGCGGTATCGCCACGCCCGCCGACGCCGCGCTGATGATGCAACTCGGCATGGACGGGGTCTTCGTCGGCTCCGGCATCTTCAAGAGCGCCGACCCGGCCCGACGTGCCAAAGCCATCGTCGAGGCTGTGACTCACTACAACGACCCGGCCATTATCGCCGAGGTCAGCAAGGGACTGGGCGAGGCCATGCCCGGACTGGAAATCGCCACCATACCCACCGAGGAACGCCTGGCCGTGCGCGGCTGGTGAGAAAAGCTGGGGAGTGACAACAATGCGCATCGGAGTTCTGGCCCTGCAAGGGGCTTTCCTCGAACACGCCCACGTGCTGCGCCGCCTCGGCGTCGAGGCGATCGAGGTCCGTTTGCCGCAGCACCTTGATCGCCTCGACGGCCTGATCATCCCCGGCGGGGAGAGTACTACCATCGGCAAACTGGCCGTGCAATACGGACTCCTGGAACCCATAAGAGACATGGCCCGCGCCGGCAAAGCCATCTGGGGCACCTGCGCCGGCCTGATCCTGCTGTCTAAAGAGTTGAGCGGCCCTCGCGGCCAGGGAGCAGACCCACCCCTACTCAAACTGATGGACATTACGGTGGCCCGCAACGCCTTCGGTCGGCAGGTGGACAGTTTCGAGACCGATTTGGCGGTTCCGGCGCTGGACGTGGTGAGCACGGCGGAGGAGGCCGGTCGCCCCTTCCATGCCGTGTTCATCCGTGCCCCGCGCATCGAATCCGTAGGGGAGGAGGTGGAAGTGCTGGCCCGCCTGGAGCCCGCCACTTCGGCAGGCTCAGTGCGCTGCCTGAACGAAGCATGCCCTGAGCTTGGCCGAAGGGTCGCAGGGGATGGCATCGTCGTCGCCGCGCGGCAGGGTCATCTGCTGGTCACCGCCTTCCATCCTGAGTTGACGGCCGATACCCGCTTCCACCGCTACTTCCTGCACCTGGCGGGTTGAGATGACCACAGCCATAGCTTCGGAGCAGACGCGGCGAGGTTCGCCCGCCGACTTTCTGCGTGGTCTGATGACCACTGCTCCCCTGGTGCCGGGAGTGGTGATTTTCGGCCTGTTGTACGGGGTGCTGGCCCGCCAGGTAGGGCTCACGCCGGGGGAAGCGTGGGCCATGTCCTTGATCGTGCACGCCGGCTCCGCCCAGTTCACCGCCCTGGGGATGTGGGCCAGCGCGAGCACGTGGACTATCATCCTGACCACTCTGGCCATCAACCTGCGTCACCTCCTGATGGGAGCCTCCATAGCGCCCTATCTCCTGGGCTTGCGACGCTACTGGCGTCCCCTGCTGGCTCTGTGGATGTCCGATGAGTCCTACGCGGTGGCCATCACCGCTTATCGCCAGGGGACGGGCAGCGCGGCCTACTTTCTAGGCGCGAATGTGGCCATCTACCTGGTCTGGCCGGTCAGCGGTCTGATGGGGGCCCTGTTGGGTACCGCCATACCCGAGCCCTCCCGCTACGGACTGGACCTGGTGTTTCCCCTGACTTTTCTGGGCCTGCTGATGAGTTTCATCGAGGACCGGACGACGGCGGTGGTAGCGGTGGTGGCCGGGCTGCTGGCCCTAGGGGGCAGTCGCGTGTTATCGGGTCAGTGGCACGTTCTTCTCGCCGGATTGGCCGCCAGTCTGGGCGGGATCATCCTGGAGGAGGTGGAGCGGGCATGGAGACAGCGCTGAGAATCGCGGGTATGGCCCTGGTCACGTTTTTCACGCGCTATGCGATGATCGCCCTGGTGGGGCGGGAGCCGTCGGCGCTGCTGCGGCGCTGGCTGCGTTATGTGCCTGCTGCTTTGCTGGCCGCTCTCATCGCCCCGGCGGCTCTCGATGTCCCCGCCGGGACCGGCGTCCACGGGCGCTGGCTGGCGTTAGGGGTGGGAGCGGTGCTGGCCTGGCGCACCAGACAGGTGTTGCCCTCCCTTCTCGGTGGATTAGCGGCGTTCTGGCTTTTGCAAGTTGCGGGGATGTAGTAGCGTCCGGTGGCAGCGGCCCACTGTGATGCCTTCTGCAAGCGGTGGACAGAGGAGGACGCGCCGCCGTGTAATACCAATTGCCGTTTCAAAGACCACAAATGCGTGGGTAGCAAGCCAACCGCGTTGGCCGTCAAAATCAGGATGGCAGGCCACTTTCCAGGCCTCCGC
>JACIWR010000152.1 GCA_014360845.1 Anaerolineae bacterium | reverse complement strand
AGTATGCTACCCGGTCAAAATGCCAACCTCTCCTGATCCATGCTTCCGTTATCCGTCGTTTTTAGCTATCTCTCTCACCGCTGCCAGGGCTATCTCTACCTCGTCCGGTGTGTTGAAGTAGCTCAACCCAAAGCGCACCGTGCCTGTGGGGAAAGTGCCAATGGTCCTGTGGGCAGCCGGTGCGCAGTGTAGCCCCACGCGGCACATGATATCGTATTCCTCGTCCAGCCGCAGGCCCACCTCCGAGGGCTCCAGTCCGGCCACATTAAAAGAGACAGTGCCCATTTGCCGGGCCGCGTCCAGCCCGCCGTACACGGTGACCCCCGGTATCCCCAGCAAACCGTCAATGAGCTGCTGCGTCAGGCGAACCTCGTGGGCGCGGATGGTCTCCACGCCCTGGGCCAGCACCCAACGCACCCCCGCCGCCAGTCCGGCCAGGCCCACAGCGTTGGAGGTGCCCGCTTCGCATTTATCGGGCAGGAAGTCGGGCTGCGCCTCGTGTTCGGAGCGGCTGCCGGTACCGCCTCGTTTCAACGGCTCCAACTCATCCACCGGCACCCGCTCGCCGATGACCAGTCCGCCGGTACCCATCGGTCCGCCCAGGGCTTTGTGTCCGGTGAAGGCCAGGAGGTCAATGTAATCGGACTGCACGTCAATGGGATAGGCTCCCGCCGTCTGGGCGGCGTCCACCAGCAACAGGCAGCCGTGCCGCCGCGCGATGTGGCCCGCCTCGCGCACCGGCAGCAGCGAGCCCACTACATTGGAAGCGTGGTTGAGCACGATTATCTTCGTCTCCGGGCAAAGAGCTCCTTCCAGGTCTGGCGGGCTCAAGAAGCCCTGGGGCGAGCAGGGTACGACGGTGAGGGACACGCCCTGCTCTTCCAGGGCGCGCAGGGGACGCATCACCGAGTTATGCTCCATGCTGGAGGTGACGACGTGGTCGCCGGGACGCAGCAGACCGCGCAGGGCCAGGTTGAGAGCCTCGGTCGCGTTGGCTCCGAAGACGATACGCAGCGGGTCAGGGGCGTGGAACAGTTCCGCCACCGCCTCGCGGGCGTCATAAACAATGCGTCCTGCCTCGACCGAGAGGCGATGCCCAGAGCGGCCGGGATTAGCCCCCACTTCTTCCATGAAGTGCACCATAGCTTCCACCACGCCGGGCGGCTTGGGCCAGGAGGTGGCGGCGTTGTCGAAATAGATCATAGTCAGCTCCCAGTCCTTATGAGTGCGTCGTTTTTCAGCACTTTCGCAGTCTTGACATCTTGGCAGCGTGAATCTTGTCAACGAATGAGAAACGAATAAACGAATGCAAACGGCGCGATTCGTTTATTCGTTGCAATTCGTTGACAGAACACTTGCATCCTCCCGCGATTCAGGTTATAATTATAATAAGGATTATTTATTGTGATTAGAAACGCGACTTATATTATAACCAGAAGAAACAGATTGTCAAACCCTCCCGCGGATTGCAATCCTGCGAAAGGATTTAGCCAGAAGGGAATCATCCAATGCGATTAGCTTATCTGCGCACCTTTGTGGAGGTCGCACAACGGAAGAGCTTTTCAGCGGCGGCGCGGGTATTGGGCCTCACCCAGCCAGCAGTGAGCCAGCAGGTACGGCGTCTGGAGGAGGAATTGGGAGTACGATTGCTGCTGCGCGAGGGGCGTGGGCCGGTGATCCTTACCGAGAGCGGTAAGATGGTGCTGGATTTTGCCCGCTCCACCCTGGCGGCCTACGATGCCCTGCGCGCCGAGTTGCGCCAACTGGAGGGGGAGATCGCCGGGACATTGCGCCTGGCGGCCAGCACCACGCCCGGCGAATATTTGGTACCCCAGTTACTGGCCGCTTTCCGGGCACAACACCCTCGCGTGGAAGCCCAAGTCACGGTGAGTGACACGGCGGACGTGGTGCAGCGGGTACAGTCCGGCGCATGTGACCTGGGCTTCATCGGCGCGCCGGTTGAGGGGCCGGGGCTTGTGTTGGAGCGAGTGGCGGCGGATGAAATTGTGCTGGCGGTGTATCCGGAGCACCCCTTCGCCGGGCGGGAGAAAGTCACATGGGACGAGGTGCTGGCCCAGCCGCTCATCCTGCGCGAGGAGGGGTCCGGCACGCGGCGCACGGTAGAGTCGGCGCTGGCAGCGCGGGGAAAAGAACTGCCCAGGGAAAAGGTAGCCCTCACCCTGGGCAGTATGCAAGCTGTGATTCAAGCTATCCGTGATGGATTGGGCATCGGTTTTGTCTCAGCTCTGGCCGTCACCCGTGTGCCCCCGGCCGAGCGCCTGCCGGTGGTCGCCATTGAGGGGTTGAAGTTCACCCGCGAGCTGTTCATCGTATACGAGGAACTGCACGTTACAACACCACTGCTGCGCGAGTTTGTAGCCTTCGCGCGGCAGTGGGCCAGGGAGCGGGAGTAGAGAAGGGTTCTGGCGACTTCACACCTTCTCCAAGACCTCCCGCAACATCTGCCCCATGGCGGTAAACTGACCGCCCTGTCGCAGAGGCACTCCAGCCGCGACCAGGTCTACTTCCCTGGCGCCTAACAGTGCGCGCCCCAAAGGAGAATCCTTGAGCTGACGCAGGTCTTCGGAGTAAGGATCGGCGATGATGTGCTCGCGCACGATGCGCCCTGAGTCCATCACCAGCACGCGGTCGGTCTGGCGGGCCACGGCCAGGTCATGGGTGACGACGATGAAGGTGGTGCCCAACTCGTGATTCAGGCGGTGCATCAGGGAGATAATCTCCTGCGAGCGGGCCGCGTCCAACTCGCCAGTGGGCTCATCGGCCAGGATGATGGCGGGGTTATTGGCCAGAGCACGGGCCACGGCCACCCGTTGCCGTTCACCGCCGGAAAGCATATTGGGCAGGTGATTCATCCGCTCGGCCAGCCCCACCAACTCCAGCAGTTCGGCCGATCGCCGTCGCCGGTCGCGGTGACTGAAGCCCTGTCCCCGCATGGGCACCTCCACGTTCTCACGCGCGGTCAAGGTGGGGATCAGATTGTGCATCTGGAAGATGAAGCCGACGGTGCGGGCGCGGAACGAGTCCAAATTGCGCACCTGGGCCAGGTCCTGTCCGTTGACCAGCACCGTGCCGCTGGTGGGCCGATCCAGAGCGCCGATCATGTTCAACAGGGTGGACTTGCCAGAGCCGGAGGGGCCCATTACCGCCACGAATTCCCCGGCCAAGACGGCCATATTCACCCCATCCAGTGCTCGTACCTCGGCCCCGTCGCCGTAGATTTTCACCAGATCACGGGTTTCAACGATGACTTCTCTGTTCTCCATACCTGCTCTCCTCATTAACGAGGGGAGAGGAAAGGGGAAAACCCCATTGTTTTATCCCGCCTTCCTCAATCCCCCTCCACGATGATGTCCACAAAAGCGGTCATTCCCCAGCGCAAGCCCGCGCTGACAGCGGCTCCGGGATCGTCGAACTCGATGAATAGGGTGTAGCTCGTACCGCCGCCCTCACCGACAGAAGCCATAGGAGCGATGTAGGTGACAGTGCCCATCAGCTTGCGCCCGGGCAACGCTTCAAAGGTGAGGTCCGCCTTCTGTCCCACTTTCACCCGGGCGACGTCCACCTCGTACAGGTCGGTGGTCTCCACGTGCAAGGTGCTAAGATCGCCCAGGGCTATGACCGGTTGGCCCGGGGTAATCATTTCACCTTCGCGCACGTATATGGCCCCCACAGTCCCGCTGAAGGGGGCGACCAGGGTCGCTTTGTTGAGATTGGCCTTGGCCGCCTCCAGGGCAGCCTGGGCCTGAGCCACCTGCGCTTCGCTGATCGCTATATCCTCGGCGCTGGCTCCTGCTTTCAGCAGATCGAGCTGGGCCCGGGCTTGAGTGACCGCCGCCTCCGCTGCCCGCACCTGGGCCTCCGCCGCTCTAACCTGAGCCTGGGCCAGAGCCAGTTCCTGCGCCGTGGCCCCTGCCTTTAGCAGATTCAATTGCGCCTTCGCCAGGTCCAGGTCATGGGCGGCCAGCTTGGCGTTGAAGGCCGCTTCTGAGACTTCGGCCCCGGGCCGGTAAGCGATCAGCTCATAGAGGCGCTCGGCCATCTCTTTGGCCGTTTGGGCGCGCTCCACGCTGATTTCGGCGATGGTGATTTCTTCGGGACGCGCTCCGGCCTGCACGCGGGCCAACTCCGCCTGAGCGGCGCTCAGGTTGGCCTGGGCAGCGGCCAGTTGCGCTTCGGCAGCGGCCACTGCTCCCTCGGCAGCGGCGATTTCCTCCGGTCGCGCTCCGGCTTTAACGCGGGCCAGTTGGGCCTGAGCCGCGGACAGGGCGGCCTCAGCCTGGGCCACGGCCTGTACCAGGTCGGCGGCATCGAGCTGGAGCAGGACCTGGCCTGCTTCGACTGTATCCCCTTCCTTCACGCCGATGGCCACTATCTGGCCGCCCAGCTCGCTGGCGAGGGTAGCCCGGTGGAGGGGCACCACCTCCCCCGAAGCCGAGACCACCGAGCTGAAGACATCCGGCAGTGCTTCCGGCGTCACTTCCTCTCCGGTTTGTCCCCCACACCCGCTGAGGGCCATGGCCAACACGAGCAATCCTATGAGTACGGTCTTCTTCATCGGTGTTACCTCCATTCGTGATGCATGCAAAGTGAAGTTTACCTGGTTATTCGTACCGCAACGCCTCCACGGGCCGCATGCGCGTCGCCCGCCAGGCAGGGTAAAGGCCACCCACTGCTCCCGCTATCATGGCCACTACGATGGCCTGCACAAAGATCTGAGGACTGTAAATCGGTTCTATGGCCCCAAAAGTGCCCTGAACCAACCCCAGCATCTCGCCCAAACTAACCCCCAGGATGGCACCGCAGATGCCCCCTATTACGCCCAAAACCAGGGCTTCCTGGAGAATCAATCCCAGCACGCGGCGGCGGCTCCAGCCCAGCGCTCGCAACACACCGATTTCCCGCGTCCGCTCCAGCACGCTCATCAGCATGGTGTTCAACATGCCCAGGGCACCAATGAACACCGCCAGGAACGAAATCTGGTCCACCATCTCCTGCATGACGCGGAAATCGCTCATGCTCTCGGCGAGTTCGGAGGTGAGGGCGAAATCAATTTCCGGGAACAGCGCCTCCAGTTCGTCCCGCACGGCCTCGGCCTGCCGGGGGTCGCGCAGACCGATGGCGTAAAACTGCACCTGGCGGGGCTTGCCGGTCAGGGCCTGCGCCTCGCGCAGACTGATGACCACCCCGATATCCTCCCAGCCCACGCCCGTCTCGAAAATGCCCACTACGCGGAAGTTGCTATCCAACAGGCGCAGTGTATCTCCCACTTTCAAGCCCATCTGCTCCGCCGCCCTCCGGCCCACAATGACCTGGTGCCGACTGGTCAAGGGCTCCCCCTCGATGATGCGAAAACGGCGTATGGCCGGCTCACGAGGGTGATAGCCGAAGACCAGCAGCATAGGCATTTTCTCGGTGTTCACACCAGTCATAATCATGCCGGAGACCGCTTTCACGTCAGGTCGGGCGGCGATGCGGGACCCGACTCGCTCGTCAATGGCGCTGAAATCGCTGTCAATATCCGCCTCGGCGGCGAACAGGTCGGCCTCACTGCCCCGCACAATGGCCGTAAACGTGTCCAACATCCCGTAGGCCAGGCCTCCCAGGGCGACGATGGCCGCGATGCTTATCCCGATGCCCAGAAGGGTCAACACAGTGCGCAACCGCCGCCGCCAAAGGTTGCGTACCACCATCCCCCCCGGCAGATAGCGGGAGAAGTGCCCGCCGCGACCGCCTTCGTACTGTAGGGCTTCCAACGGCAGCAACCGGCTGGCCCACCAGGCCGGGTAAGCTCCGCCCACCAGGCCGAGAACAAACACCGTGACCAAAGCGCGGGTGAAAAGATCAGGGGAGAACTGAGTACCAAAGGCTCCCAGCCAGGAGCTGGCCCGGCTGATCAGAAAGACCGAGGCCACTCCCAGGCCGATGCCCGCCAATCCTCCCAACAGGGCCAGGGTCAGAGATTCGCCCAGGATGAGGAAGAGAACCTGTCTGCGTCGCCAGCCCAGCGCCCGCAGCAGACCTATCTCGCGCGTGCGTTCAAACACCGACATCCACAGAGTGTTGGTCATCACCACACCGCCGATAATCACCGCCAGCCCGGCAACGCCCATGGCCATGCCTTCCAGAAGGGCCAGAATTTGCTCCTGATCAGCGAATCCGGTGGTGGTGGAAATGGACAAATCCGAGAATCGCCGCTCCACGCGCGCTTTAAACCGGTCAGCATCGGAGGGGGAGCGCAATTTCACGTACAGCATAGAAACACGCCGCGGTTGGAGAGCCAGCGCCTGGGCCTCTGGCAGCGCCACGACAGCGCCACCATCTTCAAATCCGTCGCCCGTCTCGTAGATGCCGACGATGCGGAAGGTACTGCCGGTGACGCGCAGGGTATCGCCCACCTTCTTGCTCAGCCTCTCTGCCGCGCGTTTGCCCAGCAGCAGCGGCTTGCCCCGCACGCCACGTACATCGGCCAGCTCCTCGCCTTCGACGACGCGGAAGTGTTCAATGGCAAAGCCCTGGGGATCGTAGCCGAAGATGAACAGGTAAGAGGCGTTCTCGATCAGAGCATTGCTGAGCAACACACCGTCCACGGCAGCAACTTCGGGCCAGGTACGCAGTTCGTCGGCGATGGTTTCATCCATGCTGCTGGTGATGACACTCATCGCTCCCGTCTGCGTGAGCACCAGGTCCGCCTGACTGCCGCGGGTCATAGCGCTGAAGCCGGCCCGCAGCCCGCGAGACACTGCTCCCAGGGCGACAATAGCCGCCACACCGATGGAGATACCCACCAGAGTCAGGATTGTACGTCCTTTGCGTCGAAACAGATTCTTGAAGATCATAGCTCACTCCTGGACGCAAGACATGACCACATCTCACGCCTCACGCCTCACGCCTCACATTTCACGCTTCACGTTTCACACTTCACCACACCCCCGGCACCAACCGATAGCGCACCCGCTGCGCGTATTCCTTATACCCACCGAGTTCAGCTTGCAGCGTCTTGTCCTCCAGGGCCGTGCGGAGGATGGTTAGCAACGTTATCAGCCCCGCCGGGATGAAAGCCCACACCGAGCTGAGTATCAGTGGCGTCGCTAGCTGGAACAGGATTGACCCCAGGTAACCCGGATGGCGCACGTAGCGGTATGGACCGTCGGTGACCACGGTATGTCCCCGCTCTTCCTGAATGCGAACCGTCTGCGCGAAGAAGGCGTTCACCGCCATGGCCCAGACGAGGATGACGTCGTAGGCCAGCACGGCGACAACCACCCCCACCAGCTGTAACGCTGGCGGAAACGGGGGCGACCAGCCCCAGCGCATATCCAGCCCGGCCACCACGTACTTGACTGTTTCCAGCAGGCCCACCACGCCCAGGATAGCCATGTCCCAGCCCTTGGAACCCTTCTTAGGCCCGGTGCGCTCGGCCAGCATCTCCGGATGGGTAGGAATGACGGCCAGCGCAGTAGCGCCGGTCCAGACCAGGTACACGCCAACCAGGACCCAGGCCATCACCCAATCCAGGCGGCCCGCCGTGCCCAGCAAGATGGCCGCCGCGATGAGGGAACCCATAATCTCCCGCATCAGCCATCTTACCACCCCGCGCTTCACAGGGGACGTCTGGCGAGGCTGTTCTACCGAAGTCTTGTGTGTATCGTCACTCATTTATTTCCCTCCCACGAAAAGACCGTAGCCCAGGTAGTCGAAGAGGCCCTGGGGCGTGCGTCGTCGCTCGGCCATGTACTTCCGGAAAGCCGGATTGCGGATGTACAGGAGCAGGGTTCGATAGAACATCCGCCACATATCCCGCCAATGATAGCGCCGCACTTGAGTGGACTCGCGTCGCGCATCGAACTCGTAGATTCGCACCTCAATGTCCTTCAAGCCGGCCTCCTGGAGCATTTTCACCCACGCCTCAGCGCTTGGGACGTCCGACTCAATATCCCAGGTGCGTCTCACGAACTCCACCAGGGGGCCAGGAGGTGGCGTCTTGATCCACACCTCCTCGTTGAATCCCACGTATCCGCCGGGTTTAGTCACCCGGGCGCACTCGTTCACCACCCGCTGCTTATCGGCGATGAAAGTAGCTACGGACTCACACAGGACGGCGTCGAAGAGCGCGTCAGCGAACGGGAGATGTTGCGCGTCGGCAACTTTGAACTCAACCCGGTCCCCTGCGCCCTCGCGGCGCGCCCGTTCCTCTGCCCTGGCGATCATGCTCTGACGAAGGTCCACGCCAACCACGCGGCAGCCGATTTTTCGAGCCAGGTAGCAGGCCGTAGCGCCGACGCCGCAACCAACATCCAGGACGTATGAGTCCCTGCTGATGCGGCACAGCTCAATCAGTTCCTTGGTGGTTTCGAGCCCGCCCATGTGTTTTGTGGTGCCGATGTAGGCCTGCAGTTCAAAGTACGAAAGTTCTGGGTCTGCCATTTTTGCCCCCCGTTCTCGGGTATCAGTCCTCAATATGGCTTTCTAAAGCGCGGGCAAACAACTCCCTGTCCTCTTCCTGGATGACGTCCAGGGCCTGATCTCCCAAAAGGGCCAGGATTCTGGGCAGGTACAGGTCCGTGCGCAGGTGATGTTCGGCGATGAAAACCAGCAAAGGACTGCTGGTCCACGAGGCCCGGGCACGGGTCGCCGACAGCCATTCGCCGATGAGCACCTCCTCGCCGTCAATGACCAAAATCAGCCCCAATCCCCCGGCCTGACTGAGGGCCTCCTCCGACAGGAGCGCCACCACCTGGGCACCGGGCAAGTCAATGTCGCCCGTGGTGTAAATCACCACCTGCACCCCTCGCTGGACGGCCTGCTCCAGAACGGGTTTCAGACCCTCGAAAGTGACGGGCAGGATAGCGAGATAAATGCGGTGCCGGGCCTGGAGGATCATCTCCTGTGCTTTGGCCATGATGTTCTCGTGGCCCTCGATGTTCCACACGTAATCGAGATCGGGCGCTGAGGTGAAAGAAGCCAGCTCGTCCTTGAGGCCCCGGATCAGTTCCTCCTGTTCGCGCTGCACCTGATCGAGGAATTCCGCCGCAGGCACAGGAGCGTACTTGACAGATTCGCCTTGGCGCAGGGCCAGAGCTGCCCCGCGAGCGGTGAGCTTACCCAAGACCTCGTATATCATGGAGCGCGGCACTCCAGATAGCTTGGACAGTTGATACCCCGTCACCGGGCTCTCGCGCAGCAGGGCGACATAAGCTTTGGCCTCGTATTCCGAGAATCCGATACGCACCAGCTTGTCAATAGGGTCGTCGTTCATTGTTGCTCACCTTGGGGTGTTACAGAGCAGGGCGGTTTCGCCGCCCGATGTAGACGTTAGCGCAATAATTTAGACGTTAGTTTTATAACGACGTGTTTATTATACTCGCTTTTCTGCTCCTTGTCAACCCTCACAACCTTAAAAATTTGCCCCCTGGCCCTCGCTTTGCCTACCCCAGCATCCACGTCGGGCCACGGGCCCGACCTACTGCACAAGTCGAAAATTGTGCCTCCGGCTCTCGCCCTGCCTACCCCAGGGCGGGGCCATGCCCCGCCGCACTCGCGTCAGGCCACGGGCCCGCCCTACTAGCTGAAACCCGTACTGTCCCAGCCACGGTGAGTTGCCAAATCCTGCTGCTTATGGTAACATAACGGCAAGAACAAGGGATAGGC
>JACIWR010000151.1:8087-9704 GCA_014360845.1 Anaerolineae bacterium | reverse complement strand
TTGACAGCTCGAAAGGGTACGGATACATCACGCCCGAACAACAGGGCGAGGATGTCTTCGTCCACTACTCGGAGATTAACGATGGGGGGCTGAAGAATTTGACCGCGGGCCAACAAGTCGAATTCTCGGTGGAGGATGACCCCCGTGGCCCGTTAGCGGTAGAGGTTACCCGTTTGTAGGATCGCTACCCGTGATTTGCCGGAGTCCGAGAGTTCGGTTGTACGGGCAAATTCCAAGGCTCAGAGACCGATGAGCAACGATTTCGGTAAATCACAACCGGTCTGCGATCAGCACCCGGCGGATCACAGACTACCGGAAGCAGACAAGCGACTTGCGCCAGAGTCCAGATGCTTAGTTTCGACGAGCCCCACCGGAGGTTCACCTTCGTTGGGGCTCTTTATCAAGAGAATCAAGCAGACTCCCGAGGTCTCGAAGACTTCGGAAGTTTGATCGGTCAAAAAGGATAGAATATTATGCAAGACAAAGTATTGAAAATAATCCCCCTGGGTGGCCTCGGTGAGGTCGGAAAAAACATGATGGTGCTGGAGTACGATGAGCAAATCCTGATCGTGGATGCCGGATTGATGTTCCCGGAAAACGATATGCTGGGAATTGACCTGGTCATCCCTGACTTCGGTTACCTCATGGATAAGACAGACAAAGTGAAGGGCATCGTGATCACTCACGGACACGAGGATCACACCGGTGCTCTGCCCTATGTGCTACAGCGCATTAACGTGCCCATATACGCCACTAAACTAACCCGTGGTTTGATCGAGGTCAAGCTCAGCGAGCACCATCTGCTGCAAGAAGCAAACTTGCACACCATTAGTCCCGGTGATGAGGTAACCATCGGACCGTTTCGCGTTGAATTCTTTCACGTCTGCCACAGCATTCCCGACGGTGTGGGGCTGGCCATTCAGACCCCTGTGGGGTTGGTGGTGCACTCCGGCGACTTCAAGCTAGACCATTCCCCTGTAGACGGTAAGCCGCCCGATTTTGCCAAGCTGGCCGAGTTGGGAGGGCGGGGGGTGTTGGTCTTGCTCTCGGATTCCACCAACGTCGAGAGGCCGGGCAATACCCCCTCCGAGCGAGTGATTGACACTGCTTTCGATCAGGTCTTTCGCACCGCGCGCGGGAGGGTGATCGTGGCCACTTTCGCTTCGCTCATCTCGCGCATCCAGCAGGTGGTCAACTGCGCTGTGCGTCACGGAAGGCGAGTAGCCATCGCCGGACGGACTATGGTCCACAACGTGCGCATGGCTCAGCGTCTGGGATACCTGGATATTCCACCAGATGCGCTGGTCAGCCTGGAACAAATCAACAAATTGCCACCCCAGGAGACGGTGATTATCGCCACCGGCACCCAGGGAGAGCCTACCTCAGCGTTGGCGCGGATGGCCACCGGTCAACACCGTCAGCTCCAGGTTGTGCCGGGCGACACGGTCATCATCTCAGCCCATGCCATCCCCGGTAACGAGGAGATGGTGAATCGTACGATTAACCGTCTCTTCCAACGGGGGGCGGATGTGGTCTACGAGAAGATCGCGCCGGAGTGCACCACCAACCCCACAGGGGTCTGAATGGCCAGCCCCACACCGTCGGGAATGCTGTAGA
>JACIWR010000151.1:0-8077 GCA_014360845.1 Anaerolineae bacterium | reverse complement strand
ACGATTAACCGTCTCTTCCAACGGGGGGCGGATGTGGTCTACGAGAAGATCGCGCCGGTGCACGTCTCAGGGCACGCCAGTCAGGAGGAGCAGAAGCTGCTGATTAATCTCATACGCCCTCAGTATTTCGTGCCCATTCACGGGGAACTGCGCCATCTGACTCTGCACGCTCGCCTGGCGCAGGAGCTGGGCATCCCGGCGGATCACACCCTGGTGGTGGAGAACGGTTACGTGCTGGAGTTCGATGGGCAATCGGGGCGCATTGGCGAGAGAGTGCCCGGCGGCTATGTCTTCGTGGACGGTTCGGGCGTAGGGGATGTAGGTCCCGCCGTACTGCGCGATCGGGAGATCCTGGCCCGCGATGGATTTGTCATCGCCATCGCCCATCGCGATGCGCGCACCGGGCAGTTGATCGGCACGCCGGAGATAATTACGCGCGGGTTCGTCTTCATACGCGCGGCGGAGGATCTCTTGGCCCGGGCCCGGGAGCGCGTGATGCAGACATTGAACGAGAAGAAAAAGCACAACAAGACCGAAGTGCACAACGATGTGCGGACCGCTCTGGAAGAATTCCTGTACAGCGAGACCAAGCGCCGCCCGATGATCATTCCCGTCATCATTGAGGATGAGTAAACACGGGAGTCAATGCCCTATCGCAAGCGGTACACTCCGTCGGACGAAAAACAGGGAGACCCTGTGGTCTCCCTGTTTTTGATTACTCGTCGGCAATGGTCGGGGTGTCTAGTCGGGTACCCAGCGGCCTGTGCTTACAGCGGTGTCAACGCTCAACATGCCACCGGACCAGGTGGTGTAGCCGCCTGACCAGGTAGTGTAACCGCCAGACCAGGTGGTGTAACCTCCAGACCAGGTGGTGTAACCGCCAGACCAGGTGGTGTAACCCCCAGACCAGGTGGTGTAACCCCCAGACCAGGTGGTGTAACCGCCGGACCAGGTGGTGTAGCCGCCAGACCAGGTGGTGTAGCCGCCCGACCAAGTGGTGTAACCGCCGGACCAGGTGGTATAACCGCCTTCCTGGATGCTGAAGGTTTGTGTCTCTTCATCCCAGGTGGTCCACCCTTGATAGTGCTCCTCCCCGGCCAGGTCCTTGTCAATGTTCAGCCCTTCGTTGGCTGTTCCTGCGAAATCGCCGAAGACCGCCGCAGGGGCCCAGACACGGCCAGCACCCTGTTGCCAGATGCTGTAGATTGGCTCTTCCGTCGCCGGGTCCAGGGCGGTGGCGGCGGAAGCCAGCAGCCGGTACTTGACCTGATCCGGCGACAGGTTGGGATGCTGCTCCAGCATGAGGGCCACTACCCCCGATACCAGCGGCGTGGCAGTGGAAGTGCCGTTCATGACAAACCAGTGCTCACCGCGTTTCCGCTCAGCGCGGTCCCGGGCCAGTTTAGAGCCGGGGGCCAAGAAGGACACCAGCTTATGCCCTGGGGCCACCACATCCGGTTTGATGAACAAATCATAAGTCGGCCCGGCAGAGGAGTAGGGGGCCAGGACATCATCCGCCAGGTAGCCCGCGGTCTCCTTGCCGTCCAACGCTCCCACAGTGATGACGTAAGGGTCGTTTCCGGGCACGGTCACGGTCATGGGGTCTGGCCCGCCGTTCCCCGCGGCGGCCACCACCACGATACCGGCGCGCCAGGCCGCCTCCACGGCCCGGTTCAAGGGGTCGGCCCAGTAGGGGCAGGTCGCTTCGGCATAGAGGGAGACATTCAGTACCCGGATGTCGTACTTTTTCTTGTGCTCAATAGCCCACTGAATGGCTTCAATAGCGTCCTCGTACTTGCCCTGCCCGTTTTTGTCCAACACTTTGAGCATGAGGATGCGGGCCCCGGGAGCGCTGCCCATAAAGGTGCCGCTGTCCCGGTCGCGGAAGACATTCCACACCAAACCGGCCACATGGGTGCCATGCCCGTTGGCATCTTTGCCCTCTTTGCTGAGCTGGGGCTTTTTCTTCAGGAAGTTGACCTGACCGATGAACCGCTTCTCGTAGCCGGCCTTGATCAGTTGCCCCAACACACCCTGGGTCGAGAGCCCGGTGTCCAGGAAGGCGATAGTCACTTTTCGTCCCAGTACGCCCTGGGCGTGCACCTGGTCAATGCCTAAATCCAGGGGATGGGGGTAGCGCACTGAGACCAGGAGATTCTTCAGGTCTACATCGTGGACGACTTCCTCGTCGGCTGTTGAGTTGTCGCCGGTGGGTTCTACCGGCGGTGGTGCCTCGCCCAATTTCGTGGATCGGTTGAGAGCGATGTAGCGCACTGCCGGATCGCTCGCCAGTTGCCGAATGGCGTCTGGTGAGAGTGTAGTCAGTACGCTGTCAATGATCCAGAAATCGGCCTCCACCTGCCCCCCTACGCTGGTCACCGCTCGTTGGAGCGCCTCGGCTTCACCATTGCCTTGCACGATGACCGAAATGCTGTCTTCCCCGGCTTCTATGGCTGCTAAGACGGCGGGGTCGATTCGATCGGGAGTGAGAGCCGCTGCCTTGGGTGTGTCCATAGGCATGGAAGTAGTGAGGATCAGGATCAGGGTTAAGACGATTGAGACGAGCACTTTCTTGTTCATAGCCACACCTCCTTGATACACGGCCTACTGCTCCGGATTTTCTACGATTTCTAATATATATTATCATAGAATTTCGTATATATACGTAAATGTTGCAAGTATACATACGTAAACGCTCGGTAAATTTCGTAAGGGGGACGCACCGCCGTGAAACAGGCGGTGCTGGTGTGAGAGGAAGCGAGCCCTACTCGCTGCCGGGGTTGGCAGGTAGGCGGCTTTTGGGGCTTCCCGCCATGGTGACGTCGTTCGGGGGATGTTCGAGGTCAGGGGGGCTATACGCTGTAGCCGCCAACCTGCCCTACGGGACTCGTCCGAAGTTTGCTCTATGCAGATTCACGTGTTATAATGTCTTTAACTGGAGGCTGGCGAATCCGGGGGCGCAAGGCCAGTTTGCGATCGGTGCCTGCCGGGAGCGGAAAAGGGATTTCGCCAGAGCTCAGGTCTTTGAAAGGCCGCGGCAAGCGCTGGCCGTGGCTCCCTGGAAAGGTTGCCTGTTCATGAGTTTGGTTTGTCAGCGGTGTGGGTTTGAGGACAATCCAGAGGGCATGAGTTTCTGTGGGCGCTGCGGTGCTCCCTTGGGCACGCAATGTCCGCGCTGTGGCTTGTACAATCCCCCCGGTAGCTCTATCTGCGAGCGTTGCGACTCGCCGTTGCCCGAGATTTCATTGCTGGAAAAGGCGGGCGAAGGGACACGGGTCTGGGAAACGGCCAAGCGTTATTTGCCCATGGGTGTCATCGAAAAGCTGGCCCATGGGATGGAAGGCCCGTGGGGCGAACGCCGGGATGTGACGGTCCTCTTCGCCGATTTGTGTGATTACACCGCTCTCTCCGAAGCCTTCGACCCGGAATTGGTCTACGGTATGCTCAACGCCATCCTCGATGTGCTGGTGAAGGAGATACACCGCTTCGAGGGCGTGGTGAACCAGTTCCGGGGGGATGGTTTGATGGCCACGTTCGGTATGCCCCTGGCCCACGAAAACGCCCCCGAACGCGCTGTCCAGGCGGCGCTGAATATGCAGAAGGCACTGCTGCGCCTCAATCGCGAGATCGAATCGCGCCTGGGTGTCACGGTCAAAATGCGCATTGGAATCAACCACGGTGAGGTCATCGCCGGCAGCATCGGTTCCCAGGATCGCATGGATTTCACCGTCATCGGCAGTACGGTGAACCTGGCAGCGCGCCTGGAACACGCCGCAGAACCGGGCTCGGTCCTGGTCAGCCGCTCTGTATACCAGCGCACCTATCGCCTGTTCGAATTCCAGGCCCAGCCCCCCCTGGAGCTCAAAGGCATCGCCGAACCGGTGGAGAACTGGTTGGTGCTGGGTCCGAAAGCGCAGCCAGCCCCCATCCGCGGACTGGAGGGCCTCTCGGCTCCCATGATCGGGCGGGACGAAGAATTGCGATCCCTTCAGGCCGCAAGCCGCGAGCTGATCGTCCACGGTACCGGACGGCTGATTTTGGTGACGGGCGAGGCCGGCATCGGCAAATCCCGCCTGGTCGCCGAGCTCAAAGCTGGTCTGTCCGGCGAGCCGGTCACGGTGCTGGAGGGCGCTTGTCAGGCCCACACCGCGGCTACCGCTTACAGCTTATTCGCCAGCCTGCTGGAGAACTATTTGCGACTGCCCACTACGGGATCGCAGACCCGCCGCGCCGCCCTGGACTCCTGGCTGACCGAGCAATTGCCCCAGCGGGCCTCATCCGTTGGCCCCTTGCTGGCTCACGTGTTGGGCCTGCCCACCAGCGCCGAAGAGTCTACCGCGCTGCTCTACCTGGAGCCCGCCCAGCTACAGCGCCAGATTTTCGTGGCTGTGCGCGATTTGCTGCTGCACATAGCTCACCAGCAAGCGACCGTGCTCATCCTGGAGGACCTGCACTGGGTTGACAGCGCTTCCCTGGAACTGCTGATCTTCCTCGCTCCTATGGTAGAACAATTTCCCATCATCTTTTGTGGTATCTCCCGTCCATTTTTGGGATTGGCCGCTCCCCGGCTTAAAGACCTGGGAGCAACTCGCCTGGCTTCTCGTTTCCTGCTGATCGAGCTGACCCCTCTTTCCGTGGAAGAGACCGACGCCCTCCTGGCCGATCTCCTGGCCATTCCCGCTTTCTCCGATGACTTGCGCCGGACTATCCTGGATCGAGTGCAAGGCAATCCCTTCTTCCTGGAAGAGTTTATCCGCATGCTCACCGACCAGGGATATATCGCCCAGGAGACCGACGATAAAGGACAAAGGCGGTGGGTGGCAGTGCGCAAGATTGATCTGGAGAAACTGCGCGTGCCGCAGACTCTGCAAGAGCTGATCATCACCCGCGTGGACCGCCTGCCCATGGGGCCTAAACACGTGCTGGACTGCGCCGCTGTGCTGGGACATAGCTTCAGTAGACTGCTGCTCAGTGAGGTGGTGGATGCCGAACAACGCCCCGTGCTGGACGCCCACCTGAAATATCTCCACGCCTATGACTTCATCTCGCCTCACGAGGAGCTGGCCGACCTCTACACCTTCAAGCACGTGGTCATTCAGGAGACGGTGTACTCCTCCCTCCTGAGCGAGGTGCAACGCGAGTATCATCGCCGCGCGGGACATGGGTTGGAAAGGTTATACCCCGACCGTTTAGACGAGCACCTGGAGCAACTGGCGTATCATTACAGCCGCAGTGGACTGGCCCTCAAAGCCGTGCCCTATCTCACCGAGGTGGCCAGCAGGGACGCCTTGCGCTACGCTAACGAAGAGGCCCTGCGGCACTTTGACCAGGCCCTGGCCCAGCTCCCCGCCCTTCCCCCAGACAGGCAGGCACAGTATGAACTCCAGATTGTCCAGGGACGCGGTGATATTTTCTTGCTGACGGGGCGCTACGACGAGGCTCAGAAGGAATACTGGCGCGCCCTGGGCATCCTGCACGGGGACACCCTGGGCTCCTCCGCCAGCGCGGCTTCTTTGGCCATGAAGCGCAAGATGGGGCAGTGTTACGAGCGCCAGGGGGATTACATGCGCGCCATGCTCTGGTATCAACTCGCCCTGGCCGATGCCGAGGCCGACGGGCGGCGATCGGAGGAGCATATCCTGGAAACGGCTCGCCTCTACAACGAGATGGGCTGGCTACACTTCCGTCGCAATGAGCTGGATGAAGCGGAGACGTGGTGGCACAAGGCCCTGCAATTAGTGGAGGGAACGGACCATCGCCGCGAAATTGCCTCCATCCACAACCGCATGGGAGGCGTCTGGTACCGCCGGGGCAACCTGCGCCGGGCCGCCGAAGAGGTCTCCGCCGCCCTGGAGCTGTACGAGTCCATGGGTGATTTGCAGGGCATGGCCCGTAGCTACGCCAACCTGGGGGTGTTGGCCGAGAGACAGGGACAGTGGACCGAGGCCGCGGGCTATTTTCGGCGCAGCCTGGAGACGCACGAGCGCACCGGCGACGTGCAGGGCGTCACCATCGCCAGCGGCAACCTGGGGGTGGTGTACACCAATCTGGGCGATCTTCCCCAGGCCAGGCAATATCTGGAACATAGCTTGCTGAGCGCCCTGGCCTCTTCCGATAGCTTCAACACCGCTCAGGCGTACAAAAACTTGGGGCGTGCTGCCCTGTACGCGGCGGAGTGGGCCACGGCAACGGAGTATTTGACGAAAGCTTTGGCCATCTACGAGGAGTTAGAGGACAGCGAACTGGTGGCCGATGTGTGCGAACTGCTGGGCGAGGCAGCGCTGGGCAGGGGAGACGTGGACGACGCCGATGCCCTGGCCCGTCGGGCTCTGGAGATGGCTCGCCAGAGCGAAAGTGACCGCGAGGAACGCGAAGCACGCGCCTGGCGGCTGCTGGGCACGGTACAGCGGGAACAAGGCCTCTTCACCCAGGCCATGGAATCCCTGCACAAAAGCCGCCGCATGTTCGAGGAGCAGGGCAATCACCTGGAACTGGGGCAGGTGACCCTGGAGCTGGCACGGCTCTACCAGGCCCTGGGGCGGCCAGAAGAGGCGCGGAAATTTGCCGAGGAGTGTCGGGCCATTTGCCAGCGGGTCAATGCCGCTCTCATCTGCCGCCAGGCTGCGACGTTCCTGGACACACTGGGCCCTTCTCCCCGGCCAACGCCCTGAGCGGTTGCTCCTTTGGCGAAAACGGAGTAAAATACAGGGGCCCGGCCTGTCCGTCTTGCTCAGCGATTCACACTACAGGAGTCCTACATGCTACAACGTGCTCACCTTCTCCAGGATCAACTCACCGCCTGGCGGCGCACCATCCACATGCACCCCGAACTCAGCTTTCAAGAGGTCAACACCGCCGCTCTCGTGGCCCAGGCTCTGGCGGACCTCGGTCTGCGGGTGCAAACCGGCGTCGGCGAGACCGGCGTGGTCGGCTATCTGGGGCAGGGCCCGCCCACCGTCGCTCTGCGGGCCGACATGGACGCCCTGCCCATCCAGGAACTCAACGAAGTGCCCTATGCCTCCCGAGTGCCGGGGGTGATGCACGCCTGCGGGCACGACGCCCACGTGGCCATCCTTCTGGGGGCGGCGACTCTCCTGGCCGAATCCCCGCCGCCACGCGGTCAGGTGCGCTTTTTGTTCCAGCCCTCCGAGGAGGGGGTGGGCGAGGACGGTAAGAGTGGGGCAGTGCGCATGCTCGAGGACGGCGCGCTGCAAGGGGTAGACGCCATTTTCGGCCTGCATGTTCATCCGGATAAACCGGCGGGCATGGTGGGAGTCATCTCCGGACCCGCCTTCGCCGCCACTAACGCCTTTCGTCTGACGGTGCGCGGACACGGTGGACATGGGGCTTATCCCCACCGCACCGTGGACCCCATTGTGCTGAGCGCGCAAGTCATCACCGCCATTCAGACCATTGTCGCCCGGCGGCTGCGACCCCTGGACAGCGGAGTGGTGACCGTGGGCACCATCCACGGAGGAACCAAAGGCAACATCATCCCCGAAGAAGTGACGATGAGCGGCACTATCCGCAGTTTTCGACCAGAGGTGCGGAAGCTGCTCTGTGCCGAATTGGAGAGAGCCTGCGGCGTCGCCAAAGCATTGGGGGGCGATTTCGAACTGCACATCGTCGAGGGCTATCCGCCCACCATCAACGACGCGGATATGGCCGACCTGGTGCGCCGGGTCGCTGCCGACCTCCTGGGGGCGGAGCAGGTGTACACTCCCGACCCGGAGATGGGGGCGGAGGATTTCAGTTTCTTCCTGGAGCAGGTGCCGGGCTGCTACTTTCGCCTGGGGACGGGCGGATCGGAGAGGTCCATGTATGGCTTGCACAACCCCCACTTTGACATTGACGAGCGGGCATTGCCTGTGGGGGCAGCCATCATGGCCGCCATCGCCCAAAGCTATCTCCGGCAGGATTGAACGTTACTACTCAGGCTAGCAGGCGCACTGTCCTCCCCAGGCTCGTAGCCCCCGTCCCGGGGGCGTCTCGGCTGAGAAAACCGCGCAAAAGACAGCATCTTGCCGCATGGAACGTCCCCGGGACGGGGACTTGGAGCATAGGCTGAGTAGTCACG